>JAOZQN010000534.1 GCA_029932195.1 Bacteroidales bacterium
TCTTATTTGTTATCAAGGTTTTTGGATGAACCTCAAGGTCAGATAAGTTACAGTTTCCACGCTTTTTTTATGCCTAAATTTTAACACTTTATAAAGAAGAACCTATAAGCCAATTAAATCCATTGAACTATGAAAAATAAAAGTCCACCTTAAATGTTTAAAATTTCGAAAAATTATTGAGCTATTACCTGAAATAAGGTGAATATAAAAGATATATTAATTCCTAAATAATTATTTGATGACAAAAAAAATATTAACATTCGCATTTATAGTATTGCTTTTAAACTTAAGCTCAAATGCACAGAACGTAGTAGTAACAACCGACCAAGCCGCAGAGTTCTTTTTTAACGGACAATCGCAAGGAAATAGAAGTGAAGTATCTTTCAAATTAAATAAAAAAAGACCTACAATAGTTGTCTCTATTAAAAAAAACGGATTTGTTCCTGTTGAACGAAAATATTCTCGTATATATGGAAAACCTCCTAAATCAGACCATATTAAACTTGAGCAAGATGAAGCATATAATAATTCGGTAGAAGGAGATTTTGCAAATAAAAATATCAACATAACAACGGAAATGAGTTATGATGATGCTTGGAAATACCTTGCAATCATATGTAGAACACATTTTGAAGTTTTAGAAAAATCTGATAAAGAAACAGGATTTATGCAATCTGCTTGGTATCTGAAAAAATTTAATTACTATACAGTCAGACAACGTTTTACTGTAGCTCAAATGACAATCACACCTCTATCTTTTAATATTAAAATACAATCCGAAATAACAGCAAACAAAAAGAACGATAAGGATAGTGAAAATTATGAAAAATGGGATAGAGTATTAAAAGAACAAGCTGAAATGTTTAGTGAGTTACAGCTACGTTTACGCAAAAAATAAAATTTAACACCAATAAAATGTAATATTTCACTCAAACAAAAACAATGATTTAAAATATAGAAATTCTAAAATATTAAAATAAAAGCGTTTAGCTTACTTTCTTGACTTTGAAATCATCCAAATTTTAAATGATAACAAGAAATAAGATGAATGCCTATGCTTCGTAAGCGTGGGCTGTTCTTATTTGTTATCAAGGTTTTTGAATTAATTTCAAAGTCCGATAAGTTACAGATAAGTTACGAGTTCCCACGCTTTTTTTATGTCTAAATTTTAACGTTTTATAACGGAAGTTCATCACAACAAATCGCTCTTAGCCCTTTGTTTATATACGAATGCACAATTATTAAGCGAAAAACGTAGGCAAGAATAATGTATTGTAAAACAGACTTAATTAATTTTGTTATAATTAATTAAGTTGTTATCTTTGTCGGCAAGATGTTTATACGAAGAATACATAAAAAGACTAAAAATAAGACCTATACTACTGTGTATCTGACAGAAAGCTATCGTGAAAACGGTAAAGTTAAGCACAGGCATATATCAAATCTCTCAAAATGGTCCGAGGAGATGATTAATAGCTTTGAAAAAATACTCAAAGGTGAAAAAATAACAACTGTAAAAGATTTACAATTATCTCAAGGAAAATCTTTTGGAGCAATAAAAGTCATTTCTGAAATTGGAAAAAGGCTTGGAATTAAACAAGCTTTGGGTAATTCAGAGCAAGGAAAATTGGCTTTATTTCAAATTGCAGGACGTATAATTACTCAGGGTTCAAGAAATTACTTGGCAAATGAGTGGGCTAATTTACAGTCAGTTAAAGCTGTTTTTAATACTAAAAAGTTTAATCATAATGATTTATACAAAAACTTAAATTGGCTTAGTGAAAATCAGGATAGAATTGAAAATAAAATATTTTCTTATAGAAATAATAATGAACCCATAAAAGAAATATTTTTATACGATGTAACTTCTTCTTATTTGGAAGGTAGTAAAAATGAATTGGCAGAATACGGGTACAACAGAGATAAGAAGCGAGGCAAAAAACAGATTGTAATAGGCTTACTTACAGATGATAAAGGCTATCCTATTTCGATTGAAGTTTTTAAAGGAAATACCGGTGATACCAAAACAGTATCAAGCCAATTAGAAAAATTAAAAGAAAATTTTGGAGTTGAAAGAGTTATTTTTGTTGGCGATAAAGGTATGGTCAAAAGTGGTCAAATTACAGAAATCGAATCAGATAAATATAAATGGAACTACCTGACAACCATTACAAAACAACAAATACGAACACTTATTTCTGATAAGGTAATTCAGCTTGATTTGTTTGCAGAAAAAATTATTGAAATAAAAACCCAAGATAATATTCGATATATTTTACGTCGAAATCCGATACGAGCAGAAGATTTAAAAAACAACAGGCAGTCAAAAATTGATAAAATAAAGGCTTTTGTATCAGAGCAAAATATTTATTTAAAAGAACACAAAAGAGCAGAACCTGAAGTTGCATTAAGAAAAATAAATACTTTAATATCAAAATTGAAATTAAATAAAATTATAGAACTTACTGAAACAGAAAGGGTTTTAATTGCAACTTTTAATAAGCAAGCACAAAACAAAGCAGAAGAATTAGACGGTTGTTATGTTGTTAAAACTAATGTTCCCGAAGAAAACATTAGTACACAAATTGCTCACGACCGCTATAAAGGTCTAGCTGATGTTGAGTTTGCATTCCGCACAATGAAAACAACTTTGGAAGAAATTCGACCTATTTATGTCCGTAAAGAAGAAAATACAAGAGGACATGTTTTTGTGGCAATGCTTGCATATATGATTATCAAATATATTACTGATGCTCTATCAGAATTAAATTATAGTCGAAAGTATATTTTTGAAAGTTTAGATAAAATAAATTACTTGCAATATATTCATGAAGAGAAAATAATAAATGTTGCTCCGGAAAATTTATTAGAATGTCAGAAAAAAATCATAAAAGTTCTAAAAATAAAGCTGAAATAATGTAGGAAAGAAAAATTCCATAACAAAACAGTCTTAAATTGCTGAAAATCAGGAATTAAAAGACTGTTTTGACTTGGTCTTTTTGATGAACTTCCGTTATAAAGAGGGACTTATAAAACAATTAAAATCGTATAGAAATGAAAAACAAAAGTCCTCCATAGATTTGAAAAATATTAACAATAAAACAAAACCAGATTTGAGTAAACCTGTTATAAATAAAGAATTTAAACACGTTTATGTTTATATATCACTACAAACGGATATAAAAAAGGCAAAGCTCTAATATGAAAATGCAAAAAAACTAAATCCGCTGTGAACAATAAAGTAAAATCTAAATAATGTTTTAGTTAAATATCTATTAATAAACTTATTAAATTCTTTAATTTTCAAATTATGTTTAAAAATAAAATTTTATTAGTCTCAATCATATTGATATTATTGAGTAATATCCAGCTTTGGGCTGTTGAAAGTAGTAAGGTTCAAGAAAATGTAAACTATAGCGAACTTGCTCCGGAAGTAGCATCAAGTATTATCATTGAGGATAAACCTGTAACAAAGATAAAAAAAGAGAAGCGTACTATAAAGAAATTTATCAAAGGAGTATCAGGTAATAAAAGTCAATTATTTGCATTTCTTCTTTGTCTATTCTTTGGAGGTTTGGGATTACATCGTTTTTATCTCGGATACTGGGGTTGGGGAATTATTTACTTTTTTACCGGAGGATTTTTTGGAATAGGTTATCTTGTAGACCTAATCAGATTAATAATTCCTGGTGGATTAAAACCCAAAGACGGAAGTTATAAAAACTAAATAAAAAAACAGTGTAAATCTTATAATTTACTAAATATGAAAAACTTAATATTATTTTTAGCATTAATTTCTATTCCTATTTTATTTTCAAGTTGCGTTACAATTTTATCCGGAACCACAGATGCAATTCAATTTAAAAGTAGTCCAGCTGGAGCAAATGTTTCAATAAACGGTATAACCGTGGGGACTACAGACACTACTATTATAGTTAATCGAATTCCTGGTAAATATAACCCAATTGTAAAATACGAACTACAAGGATATAAGACAGCCGAATTTTATTTAGAGCGAAAGATAGACCCTAAATATTGGCTTAACTTTTTAAATGTTTTTATGTTTGGAGTAGTTGATATAGCTAATGGAGCATATTATATGCCCAAATTTACAGAATGGGAAAGGCAATTGGAAGTCATACCTGAAGAATAAAATTTATGCAAACTTTTTATTATTACATAACTGAAGTTTCGGAGTTTATAACATCTTAAATATCAAGAAGTTAAAAAATTA
>JAOZQN010000535.1 GCA_029932195.1 Bacteroidales bacterium
TAAAACCGCAAAGCAAACCACACAAGCCACCGCCACCAGCACGTTACCGTTGTGCTTAATTAAAAAAACAAAAAAAATCTTTACTTTGCAAAAAATCTAAATATAAAATTAAATGAATAAACGAAAAATAATAACCAAAATAAAAGAATTAGATAGTTTGTCAAAAGAAGAAAGAAATTATCTTGTTAATCTAATTAATTACAGTAAACGATATGGACTTGTTTGGGAAAATAAAGCCGAAAAAATGGAAGACGAATTAAGAACAAAACTTCCAATTCTTAAAGAAATAAAAGAAAAAGCAATAATTAATGATACTGAAAAACAAAGAAATCCAAACCATGTATTAATCGAAGGTGATAATTTACATGCACTAACAACTCTTACTTTTACTCACGAAAATAAAATAGACCTTATATATATAGACCCACCTTACAATACAGGAAATAAAGATTTTGTGTATAATGATAGTTTTGTTGATAAAGACGATGATTATAAACACAGCAAATGGCTGTCTTTTATGAACAAAAGATTAAAAATTGCTAAGAGATTATTAAGCAATTCAGGTTTGTTATTCGTTAGTATTGATGATATTGAATATGCACAACTTAAAATTTTACTTGATGAAATATTTAATAATAATCTAATAAATTCAATTACTGTAAAAACTTCGGAAACTTCGGGAGTTAAAATGAGCCACACAGAGAAAAAATTACCTAAAATAAAAGAATATTTATTAATCTATTCATTAGGAAAAAATCCAGTCCAGCTTAATCCTGTAAGAATTGAAAAAAATAATGACTTCAATAAACTTGAAAAATATGCAAAATATTATTCTAAAATTATTTTAAATTTAGAAGACGAACCAGAAAAGTGGAATATAGTCTCAATTAATGATTACTTTAAACAAAAAAACATAAAAAAAACAAAAGAAGAATTATTAGAATTCAAATTGGAAAATGCAGACCGAGTTATTTACAGAACAACAAATAAATCTTTTAACGGTATTAGTTTTCCTACAAAAACAGCAAAAGTTATTTCGGCAACAGGCATAAAATATATATGGTGGGAAGGAAAACAAATGTTATTTTTAGAAAATCATATACAAGAAGGATTATGCGATTTGTGGACTGATATTTCTACAATAAATCTTAATAAAGAAATTTGCGAATTGCCAACTTTTAAAAATGGACAAAAACCAATTGAATTAATACAACGAATAATTAAATTAATACCAAAGAAAAATATTACATTATTAGATTTTTTTGCAGGCAGTGGAACTTCACTGCACGCTTTAATGGAACAAAACAAACAAGATAATCAAACAAGGAAAGCGATAATTATAACAAATAATGAAAATAATATTGCCGAAGAAATTACTTACGAGCGAAATAAAAGAGTTATTGAAGGTTATACAGATAAAACAAATAATCAAATATCGGGACTGAAAAATAATAATTTGAGATATTATAAATGTGATTTTGCGGAAAGAAAACCAACTTTAAAAAACAAACAAGCATTAACACGATTATCAACTGAATTACTTTGTATAAAAGAAGAATGCTATTATGAAATTAGCTCGCAGATAAATAACGAAAAATGGAATAAATTATTTACAGATAAACATAAATTATTTACTTATGTAATTTATAATGATATGTTTATAGAAGACGCTGTTAATAACTTAAAAACTTTTATAAAAAAAAAGAATTACAAAATTAAAATAAAAGTTTACGTATTTTCACATGGACAATATCCATATACAGACGATTTTGATGATATAATTGAATATGTTGAGTTATGTGCGTTACCAGACGTTATATACAAAGCCTATTTAAACGTGCTTCCTAAAATTTCAAAACTCTAATAATTGACAAAAATGATTATATTAAAACAATATCAAGAAAATGCAGTTGTAGGACTTGCCAAAGAAACATGGTCTTTATTAGAAAATCAAGGAAGACAAAAAAAGATAGTTTTTAAAGCTCCAACAGGTGCTGGTAAAACTGTTGTTATGGCAAAATACATGGCAAATATTTGTGATGAAATAAATGATAAGTTAGAATTAAAAACAAAAAAGATTGCATTTATTTGGTTTGCTCCGAACCAATTACATTTGCAATCTTATAGTTCTATTCTTAGCTATTTTGATAATTTAAGAACGATAAAACCAATTCAATATGAAGATATTACAGACGAAAAAATACAAGCAAACGAAGTTTTATTTATTAATTGGCAATCTGTAAATAAAGAAAAAAATATTTATATTAGAGAAGATGAATACGGAAAAAATTTGATAACTTATGTAAACAACACTTATGCAGATGATACTGAAATAATATGTATTTTAGACGAAGCTCATTATCATGCAAGCGGAAAAAAAGCAAAAGAATTACTTTCTCAAATTGGAGCAAAAATTGAAATGGACGTTTCAGCAACGCCATTGTTCAAATCCGATTATCAATACATAATAAAAAGACAGGAAGTAATAAAAGAAGAAATGATTAAGAAAAATGTTATTCTTAATTCTGCATTAGACCATTATAAACAAAAAAACATTTCATTAAATCAATATTTATTAGAACAAGCAATAAAACAACGAGATGAAATAGCCAAAGCATATCAAGATATTGGAGCAGATATTAATCCACTTTTATTAATACAATTACCAAATGACAAAAAAAAAGAAAGTGTATTAGACAAAAAAATTATTGACGAAATAATTTTATCTCTTAAATCAAAAGAAATTACAACAAACAATCATAAATTAGCAGTTTGGTTGAGCAACAGAAAAGATAATTTAGAAAATATTGAAAAATTAAATTCAATTACAGACATTTTATTATTTAAACAAGCTATTGCACTTGGCTGGGATTGTCCTCGTTCTGCGGTCTTGCTAATTTTTAGAGAAATTAATCAAGAACATTTTGGAATACAAACAGTTGGTAGAATATTAAGAATGCCACAGCAAAAACATTATTCAAATGTTTTATTAAATAATGGATATGTTTACACAAATTTAAGTAAAAAAGTAATTAGTATTATACAAGAAGATATTGATTATATTGTTCAAAATAAGACAATTAGAATATCTAATTATAAATCTATTGGCTTAAACTCTTCGTATATAAATACCCGATTAGTAAGAAATAGATTAAATTCTAAATTTAGAATTTGTTTATACGAAGCGGGAGAAAAATTTCTTAATGTTAATAGGGATTTAGCGAGAAATACAAGCGATGAATTATACAAGAGAAATAAAGAAATATTAGAACAAAATTTTATTCAAATCAACATAAATAAAATAGAAATACCTATTCCAAAAAATGTAGAATTGTCTGTGAAAATTGGAGTTACAATAGTAAATGAGATGGAACAATTTGCAAAAACATACGATGAGCTGAATTTATTATTTCGTCAATTTTGCAGAGATAATGTTGGTAATTATGCGAAAGTAGAAAGCAGTCCAGTATTAGAGTTAGCTTTAATTTCTTTTTTTATTGACTATTTTAGCATCGGAGAAGAAAACGCAATAAAAATTATTTTGTATCAAAATAATAGGAACAAATTTATTGAATTAATAGACCTTGCAAGGAAAATATATCAAGAATTACAAAATAAAAAAGCATTAAAATCTACAAAACAAGTAGAAAATAATAAGTGGGACGTTCCAAAGGAAAGAATTTACAATGAACATTACTCCGAACAAATATCTGAAAAACATGCTTTAATGCCATTTTATGAACAAAAAAGAGCAAGTAATCCAGAAAAAGAATTTGTGAAATTTTTGGAAATAAATAAACCACATATTGAATGGTGGTATAAAAATGGAGAGAAAAATAAAGAAGATTTTGCTATAACTTACACAGATACAGACGGAAGTTTAAGAAGTTTTTATGTAGATTTTGTAATAAAATTAAAGAATAATAAAATTGCACTTTTTGACACAAAAACAATAAACTCAGAAAAAGAATTTGTAAATAAACACAACGCATTAATAAAATACATAGAAAAAAATACAAAGAAAGAAAAAGAACTACTTGGTGGTGTGATTATTCCGGATTTTCATGGACAAGATATAATGTGGAAGTATTGTAAAAATGAAATAACAAATGCAAAAGATTTAAGTCAATGGATATTTTTCGAACCAAGCATGATGAAAAAATAAGCACAATCGAGTAGGCGGTCGGCTACCAACAAGTAGCCGATGCACCTCTCACACCT
>JAOZQN010000536.1 GCA_029932195.1 Bacteroidales bacterium
GCATAAATTAAAAAGGCTGTCAGACAAGTTTGAAAAAGCACTTTACTAAAAAAAAACTATGATATATTTGTTGCGTAAATAATCGTTATGAACCAAAAAGTGTAAACTACTTTTGATTAATATGAAAAACGCCTTAATTTTTAAGTTATTATAACTGTTTTACTCTCAACTATTTTTCCATTAATTTCTACATTTATCAATATTAATTTTGTTTCAGAAGAAAAAATTGTTTTATGAAAAGTCTTTTTAAAAATATCATCATTACAATTACTGAAATCAAAAGTATAAATTAATTTTCCGCTTATATCAAAGAATTTAATTTTTTTTGTTGCTGATTTTGGATATTTACTATTATCTAACTCTATTGTTAGATTTTCAAAAACAGGATTTGGATATATATTTATTTTATTAACAATATCGTTTTCTATTTTAAGAACAGGTTCTTCAAAAAAGATACTATCAGTGAAATTAGAATAGGTAGTGTCTTCTACATAGGCAGTATATCTGCATCTTGTTTTTTCTCTGAGACTTAGGTCTATTAATTCATCTATTTTTTGGTCTGTTTCTCCGTATATTAATATATCACTTTCTTTTTCGTCTATTGAGTTTCGCACCCACATGCAACGAGCATTGTCGTTTCCTGCCGATGCCGATGTGAAAACCACATTAAAATCAACTGTCTGATTTCCATTCTCATTTTCTCCCTGAATTGTAACCACAGCATCGCCCTCGTAAAGATAACGTCCTGTTATTTTAAAATCAGAATCGCCATAGATTGCAGGAAATTTGGAAGGATAAATATCATATACATCTGGAGAAGCAAAAGTAATCTCAACATCTTTTAACAGAGGTCGGTTTATTTTTTTGAAAATTTTTAGCATTTCGGAACTTAAAATAGAATTATTATCCAAGTAAGTAACAAATCCATAATTTAACATAGCAGTCGTTTCCAGTCGCAATCTGTCCACTTTGTCGGTGAATGCGATAAAAAATATACCTGTTTTATTTGTATTGTAATCTTCCACAGACGAAGGATATAGATAACCTTTTCCATCAGTAAAAGCTAAAATTGAAGATGTAGTTTTTTTATTATCAAGCTGTTGAAGTGAGCTTATTAAAGCACTTCCAATATTACTTCCTCCACTTGCTGTAATATTTTCTACAAATATTTTCGCACTTGCAATATTGCTCGAATTTGCAAGCACAGGTTCTGATTGCCAAAAAGTTATGCCATAATTGAAAAAAGCAACATTGAAAGAATCTCGCAAAGTGAGTTGGTCCAATGCTTCTATAACAGCTAATTTACTCTGATTTAATTTTTCGCCGTGCATTGTTGTTGAGTTTTCTATAAGAAAAACTATATTTGTTGGCAAAATATAATTTATTGGATTCAACATAGGTCTTCCAATTAGGGTAAAATATCCATCGGTAGTATCTGAATTCCAAGTATGTAGGTCTATAGATAAATCTGAATTTTGAACTGTATAACTAAACTCAATATCATTGGCTTGATAGGCGAATGGCTTTATCATAAATAAACTAAGGTCGTTGTCTGATGAGGAAATAACATTGTAATCGGGATGTGAGCTTAAATCAAAATCTATGATTGTTTGCTCGGAATGAACATTTACTTCTATGGATAAAAAATCAAGCGGGGTCGAGTAAAAACCTTCTGTATCAAAAGGATAAGAGTATTTTGATATTCCATTAAAATGGTTCATTTCTGTAATATATTCTAATTTTATCCATTTAATACTATTAGGTGCAATATTGATTAAACTTAATCTTATAACATTTTGCCCCATGTATTGATTTATTTCTGCTACTAATCCGCCTTGTCCTGTACCAGGATTTGCTGTTTGTGGCATTATTTTTAGCACTGCATCTATCAAAGTATCTCCTTTTGAATACATTAGACGTGTAACTCGTGCATTTAGAGGCAATGGAAAAGAATAAACCCCATCAACCATCTCATTCCACTCATTTTGAAACTCTTGCATTGTAATTGTTTTAACAATTAGTCCTTCTATATTGACTTCAATACTAGTTGAGTTATTTTTCAAAATCATACCTGGATAATTTTCATTATCTGCAATAATTATCCCATCAGCAAAGCTGATGCTATACGTTAGTAAAATAATTACTGTTATAAATAAATATTTCATATTATTAATTTTTGAAGTTTTTAAATTAAAGATTTTGATAATGATATTTTCAGTTTTTTCATATTAATAAAAACCAATTTACACTTTTTTATTCGTTTATTAAAATACAATAATACTCTAAACTTAAATTCATTAACGTAGGGTTTTAAATCCTACGCTAATGAGACAGAATAAAAAATGTAAAGTATAAATAACGCCCTATTTTTTAATTAATTTGAACGATTCAAAAGTGCTTCTTCCTTTGTCATCAAAAATAGTAAGTTTTACTACAAATTGTGAACTTGAATTTAATTCTTTTAAATCAATTTCAATAGTTTTGCTTTGTATATCACCTGCTTCTTCATATAATTTATTTCCTGTAATATCAAAAATTTGGACTAAATAAGAAGTTGCATTTTTATCATCAATATTAATATAGGTTTTAGAATTTACGGTAGGATTAGGAAATAATTTTGACTCTTTTTGTTCTTGGAGTAATTTGGTTTTTATTTCTGGTGTATAAATAATAATATCCTCGCCTCCCAAACCAGCATAATGAACTTCTACTGTGTATGTTGTAATGTTTGTAATTGTTCCTTCAGGAATATACGACAATAAATATTTAGGATTAGCATCGGATTGTGCAAGAGTTAGTAAAATGTCTCTAAAATTTCCTTCAATATCAAAAAAGCTACCTCCTGTATTCATCACAATTTGTTCATACCAATTAACGTAATACATTTGTTTTCCAATGCAATGTGTTGTTATTCCTTCAATTAGCATAGCATCAATAACATCTTGACGAGTATAACTACAAATAGAATTATTTTCTTCAAAAGGTTCATCTGTTAACCAAATTATTGTTCTTGCTGCATCGTCTCTAAAATCAAATTCTGTTGCTGCCATAAGAGCAAGCAATGCGTTTTCTGTTCCTCCCGATACATTTATTCCATTTAAGTAAGACCAAAATAAACTTACATCGTTTGTAAAATCGTATGTATTTTCAATACCATACTCATAAGTTATCATTCCTAATCTAAAATCTATTCCATTTGTGGTCAAACTATCTGCCAGCTCTATTATATTGTCTCTCACTTGATTAATGTCATCTTGCATACTTCCAGATACATCAACAACAAAAATAATATCAGATTTATTAGTTCCTCCTGTTGTATCTTTCTCTAAATCAAATTCTTGTATTCGTGTTTGTCCTTCCCATAAAAATATATTTGTTTTTCGTAGATCGTAAACATATTGCTCTGTTGTCTCTTTCTTGGCATCAAATCGGACTACCATTTTGTCTTCGTGAGTAAAAACAGAGTCGGCATTAATTATTAATCCTTCGTCAGAAAATGGAGAGGCTGGGACAAATATATTTTGAATTAGCTCATCTACAACACTTCCCCCTTGCATAAGTTTAAATGAGACAGGAAAAACAACTGAATCATACATTTCGGATAATTCCATTTTAAATGTTTGATATGTAAAATCATCATTTGCATCTATATTAAAATTTGTATTAGAAGAATTTTCTATAATATTATTATTTTCAGGAGTATAAAGATTAAGATTGGATAAATTTTGATTACCCGAAATTATTTGTGCAGTAGTATTTATTTCCATTGGGAATAAAATTTGACTTTCTACAGAAAGTGCTGATGGCATATCCCAACGAATAAATGGCTGGTTGTTGTAATCTGGCGATAAAAGTTCTAATTCTATACTAAAACTCACGAATTCCCCCGCTGCAACTGTTGTTTCGTCCCATTTTTTTAATAATGCTAAATCAAATAAATTAGTTAAAATTTCATTATCATAATAAAGGTTTTGCCAATTTCCAATTGTTATTTCATTTGGTTTATTATCAGTAAAGTGCATACAAAAACCGACACCTTTTGCATTTTGTTTTCGTTCCCAAAAAACAAGCGAATCTTGAATATCGGTTGTTATTTGTGTGTAATCGGTAAGAAAATTATTATCGTAAATAATTTCTCCGTCGTCCCATTTTCCGTTTGCCGCATCATACATTAACCCCATTCCAAAACTCTGCTCAACAGCAGAAATATTTGTTAGT
>JAOZQN010000537.1 GCA_029932195.1 Bacteroidales bacterium
CATTAATAATGAGCTTTAAATAAAGAATTTACAAACTCCGAAACTTCAGTAAAATGATAAAGTCTTGTTGTAATGAATATTACTCCAATCTTTAATCAAATATAAATCATCTATAAATTTATTTGCATGAACCTCGTTAAAATCAGACAAAAAGACAATTTTTTCTTTTTCAATGTATGAATAAAGTGGTTTTAAACAATTGGTGTAAAATTCGTAAGTTCTGGGACGTAATTCTTTTTTCTTAAGCTCTAAATAATGATTAATTACATCTTTTAATTTTCTGAATTTACGCTCTTCTATGAAAGGATTCCAGCCATTATAAAGCTTATTGTTAATCTCTGAAATTAATTTTTCAGTATATTTTTCTAACTGATTTTTGGGGATAGAATTTAGTTTTATTCTTTTTCTAACTAATAATTCAGTTTTTGGATTTACTACATAGTAATCTATGTAAGTATTTGTAGATGTGTAATGTACACATGCTGGTTTGAATTTTTGCAACATTTTTTTTACCTTTTTACATTTGTAAAAAAGTAAGGCACAAAATGTATGTCAATTGTATGACATTTTTCGTCCCGATTTCGTCCCGGCACTATCACCTAAACGACAAAGAGCCTCATAAAGAGACTCTTATAGTGTCGGGGTGGCAGGATTCGAACCTGCGACCCCCTGCTCCCAAAGCAGGTGCGCTAACCGGACTGCGCTACACCCCGTATTCTAAATAATAATTATTTTGCAAATGTAAATCTTTTTTATTTCTAAAAAAATATTTTGCAAAAAAGTTTTAAAAAAACTTGCGGAGAAAGGGGGATTCGAACCCCCGGTACGGTTTCCCGCACGCATGTTTAGCAAACATGTGGTTTCAGCCACTCACCCATCTCTCCAGTGTTTCAAATAGCGATTGCAAAAGTAAAATACTTTTTTTTAATACCAAAAAAAAAGTATTCTTTTTTCATTAATGTTTTTTTATAATTCGTAAGTCTTCAATCTACAAGGTATTACAGATTGAAGACTTTGTTGATTTATTTTATTTTTTCCAAAACATCTACTAATAGATCCCAAAATTTAGGGACAGTTGCAATTTCCAAACCTTCTACGGGCGTATGTGCACCCTTAATTGTTGGTCCGAAAGAAATCATATCTAAATTTGGATATTTTTCTAAAAATAAGCCACATTCAAGTCCTGCGTGAATTGCTTTTACGTCGGGTTGTTGGTTGAATAATTCTTTATACGAGGCTTCTGTTATATTCAAAATTTCGGAATCGGTATTTGGCTGCCAACCAGGATAACCGTCTGAATGAACGACATTTGCACCTACAGATAAAAATGTGCTTTCTACCATTGAGGCAATATCAAGTTTTGCTGTTTCTACCGAACTACGCTGACTTGTAACAATTTCTATCGTATTATTTTCAGTAAATTTTACGGTAGCCAAATTTGTAGAAGTTTCTACAAGTCCGTCAATATCTTTGCTCCACGCATATACTCCGTGTGGGCAGGCATATAAGGAATTAATTAATTTCGTTTTTGTCTCACAATCAATAACTTGCTGTGGAAGTTTATCTTTTTTAAGCTCAAAAACAATGTTTTTTTCTACAATTTTAAATTCATTTTTAAAAATTTCAAAATATGATTTGTAAAGCTCATTAAGTTTTTGAACATCTGTTGGTTGAAGGCAAATAGTTGCTTTTGCATCTCTTGGAATTGCGTTGCGAAGTCTTCCTGCTTTAAAATCGGCAAGTTGGAATTTTACGTCT
This sequence comes from Bacteroidales bacterium, assembly GCA_029932195.1. Lineage (GTDB taxonomy): Bacteria > Bacteroidota > Bacteroidia > Bacteroidales > JAOZQN01 > JAOZQN01. Next base: position 1,759 of record JAOZQN010000537.1, read on the forward strand.
TTGGATAAATTCCACAGAAAGCGAGTCATTAATTTTATCGCATTTGCATGTCCTTTGTGAATTTCGTCGCCAGAATGTCCTCCATTTAATCCATCAATTGACAGCGTGTAAACTTCTGAGTTATCGGCTATTACCTGTGTTTTATAATCTAAATTTATAATACTATCTATTCCTCCTGCACTTCCTATAAATAGTTCTCCTTCGTCTTCAGAATCTAAATTTAAGAGGATTTCTCCCTCCAAAAATCCTTCTTGAATACCAAAAGCTCCTGTTAATCCTGTTTCTTCATCGGCAGTAAAAAGTGCTTCTATTTTTCCGTGTTTTATTTCCTTGTCTGTAAGTACAGCAAGGCTTGCAGCTATGCCAATTCCACAGTCTGCACCAAGAGTTGTGCCTTTTGCTCGTATCCAACCGTTGTCTATAAATGCTTGAATTGGATCGGTTTCAAAATTGTGTTCTACATCGCTATTCTTTTCTGGCACCATATCGGAATGGCTTTGTAAAATAACTGTTTTTACTCCTTCTTTTCCTGCTGTTGCTGGTTTGGTAATCAAGATATTGCCTACTTCATCTTTTTTGTAAGGCAAATTATTTCTCTTCGCAAAATCTATTAAATATGCTTGTATTTTTTCCTCTTTTTTTGAAGGACGAGGAACTTGTAAAATCTCTTCAAAATAATTGTAAATTGATGTGGGGCGTAAATCTTTAAATATTGACATAAAGGTTGGTTTATTGGTTTAATTATTAGTATCTTAATACTTAAATCGTTATTTTTTAGTATAATATTATTCAAAATTTCAAAACTTCAAAACTCATTTATGCGTAAAGCGTCCACGCTTTCACGAATTTCGTTGTCCTATTTTACGTTGGTAGCCATATTATTCAAAATTTCAAAACTCAGTATAACTAAAACGAACTTATTTTCAGAAAAATAAAATTCTAAATTAATAATTTGTTTTAAAATAACAAAAAATCATAAAAAAAATGCCACTATTGGTTTAAAATAATGGCATCAAATAACAATTATGAAAGTTTATGAGAAGTAAAATAATTGCTTTGTTGTTGGTAAGACGTAGAAGTATTTCAAAAAGTTACAATTTATTTTTATTTTTTTATGGAATTGTATGTAAATTTTCATCTTTTAAGTATAGATTATAAAAAACAAACTCATTATTAACTTTTTAAACATTTAAAATCATGAAAAATCAAATTAAATTTTTATCTATTTTAGTAATATTTATTTTATCGGTAAATATTTTGGTAGCACAAAACTCTGTTTACAACAATTGCAAGGGGCAAAATGTTATCTATAAGTCTGCTCCACAAGACAGCGATGAAGATGCAGAGTTTTTAAACGAAAGCAATATTGAAGAATCAGTTGTAGTAGCAAAAAAGGTGGACAAAACGAAAAAAGGTCTTCGTAAAAATAATTTAAAAAGACTAAAAAAAGCAGAAATAGCAACTGGAAATAATAATTCTAAAAGAAAAGATGTAGAGCATTCATCAGATTTTTTATTAGATGATGTTAATGAAACAGAAATTGTTTTTGAAGAAGAGGAAGGTTTTAATAATGTTGAGAGAGTGCAGGTAAAAGCTGATATTCATGGAAATGCCGCAGGAAATCAATACGATTTGGCTGTTGATGGAGCTTTTGAAGGTGAGACAATTGCAGTTATTCATCTTTATACGGGAGGTGGTTTTGATTTTGAAAAACCAAAAGCAGCTTTGAAAGAAAAAGGTTTTTCGGTATATCGTTGGATGAACACTCCTCCTTCGCCAGAGGACTTGGAAAAAGCATTGGAAAAAAGCTGTCAATTATGGATTATTTCTACAAGTTCGCAGTTGCTAAATGAAGAGCATCTTAAAGTTATTAAAAAATTCTTTGACGAAGGACACGGAGTTTATATTTGGGGCGACAACACTCCTTACTACGCTGATGCTAATTATGTTGCAGAGGCTTTATTTAGTGGAGAAATGCTCGGAAATTATCAGGGTTGCCAAATTGTGGGATTAAAAGATAGGTCAAATACTAGTGGATTAGTTATTAATCATCTTATTACAACTGGTTTACAAAATATTTACGAAGGACACACAATTGCAAGAATTCAAAATAATCAAAATCTTAGACCACTTATTTACAACTCAGAAGGTAGCATTGTAACTGCTTTTTACGAAAACAATGGCAAACGTGCAATTTTTGATGGTGGTTTTACTCGTCTATATGTTTCGTGGGACGAGGCAGGAACTGGTAGATACGTAAAAAATGCAGCTGCTTGGCTCGTTAATTACGAAAAATTTAATCCTGAAAAAGTGAAATAAAAAAGTTTTGGTAGTATTAGGCAAATTAAAATTAATAATTAACCATTGTTTTTTTTCCCTTTATACTCAAGTGAATTAGGTTTTCGGATTAAGTATTATTATAAACGCCGACAGGTCTTGCAGACGCTGTCGG
>JAOZQN010000538.1 GCA_029932195.1 Bacteroidales bacterium
TTGTATTTCTAACAATTTTATTATCACCGATTTAGAAAGTCAGAAACTTCAGCTAATTAACAAACAAAAACACTTAATTAATGTGCCATTTTGTTGTTTTATAGTTTAATGAAGCATATTAAAAATGACGATTTTATACAGCTAACGACCTAAATGATTTGAATTGAAATTTAAAGTATAGGCACTGCAGGATTTAGAGTGAGGAAAAAACTGAAAATATCAACTTAATAAAATTGTATATAGCTGTATTAAAGATTGTTACAAGTGTAAATTCAAGTAATTTTCATCGTTTTTTCATTAATTCGTATAGATTTAATAATGAGTTGTTTATAAAAATCTCTCACTCTAAATCCTGTAGAGCCAAAGTATAAAGCAAATATGAAAAACAACATTTTTTCAAATAAAAATTATATCTTTGTAAAATGAAATCCCAAATAATACAAACACCACACGATAAATATTTCCGTCAATTATTTACACAACTCCCCGAAATAAAAGATTTTATAAAAAACGCTTTACCCGAAATAAGTAAACGTATAGATATGAAGTCGTTAGAATTAGATAATAATTCTTACATAAATAAGGAGTTGGACGACACAACTTCCGATATTGTGTATAATTGCAATTATAAGGGCAAACAAATAAAAATTGCATTACTATTTGAGCACAAAAGTCAGATAGATACTTTGCCATTTTTACAATTATTGACTTACATTTTAAATATTTGGAAAACAAATTACAAACAAGAGAAGAAATTAATTCCCGTAATTCCTATATTATTTTATCATGGAAAGCGATATTATGAGTTCAAAACTTTTGACAAATATTTTGATGTATATGATGAGTTTTTAGATATTTACACACCATCATTCAAATTTGAACTCATAAACACAAAAGATTTTACCGACCAACAAATTAATGAAATGTTTGAATTGTTATCGTTAAAATTAGCTGTAACGGTTATGAAACATATTTTTGATAGTCAGGAAGATTTGTTGAAAATATTATACGAAAATAAAAAAATATTTAGAAAATTACAAGAATTTCCAAAAGGAGAAGACATATTAATAACGCTAAAAAGATATATTTTTAGTGCTAAAAAAATAAATAAAGGAGAATTTATTATGAAATATCAAAATTTTTTCGAAGGCGTAGCAGTAGTAGAAGACTCAATAGCAGACAGATATATTAATCAAGGAATTGAACAAGGAATTGAACGAGGAATTAATCAAGGTATTGAACAGGGGACTGTTAATATTGTAAAAAAATGTATTTTAAATGGATACGAAAATAAAAAAATTAGAATAATTACAGGTTTATCTTTTAAACAAATAGATAAAATACGAGAAGAACTTGAAAAAGAAAAATAAGATTTATTCTGAAACATAGTCAAAAAAGCTACTCACCTTCCGTTGGACAAATAAATTTATTGTAAAGTATGGACGCTTAACTCACACGCAGTTATGCGTAGAATGTCCATGCTTTACACGAATTGACTTGTCCAATTTTACATAAATAGTCATATTTTATTATATGAAAAACTATAAACCAATGAAAAAAATAGCAATTACCCTAACCCAGACAAGCTGGAAAAGTTTTGAAATTATGAAATTTTGAATAATATTATGCCAAAAAAAACAACGATTTCAGGATTAAGATACTAACCTTTTTATTACTTGCCGTAGCAACAAGTTTTTCGTAAGATTTAAACCAGCAACTTTTTGATACCGTAAAAAAAATAATCTGCAAATTATAAAATAAACTGTATTTATATTTTAATTATTTTATCTTTGTAAAAAACTTATGAAACTTATGAAAATAGAAAATAAAAACATATTAATGTTTGTTTTACTGCAAACTTTGGGAAAAACAAGCACAGCAATAGCTACACAAGAAAAAGACATCTTAAATATTTTAAAAGATGCTTTGATATTTGCAAACAAGCAATTTGAAAAAGAAGAGTTCTTTTATAGCGACCTTACTTCTGATGAGGCGGAGCAAGAAATAAAAAATTTAGATGGCTTGTATATTGGTTTACATACAACAATGCACATGCTTTTTAATCTTATAACAGACAAAGAAAGTAACGAAATAAAAAAAGAATATCATAAACTTATTGATAATATGGAAGATTTACGTGAAGGTTTAGAACTTTTTACAGACATGGAACTTATGCAAAGTTTTAAACAAGCGGCAAACGGTGATTATTCTAATTTTATAGCTGTGGCATAATGAAATACAAAGTAAAAATTACAAAACAAGTTAAGAAAACTATTGAAAAACAACAAAAACATATAAAAAAAGCATTCAATAATTGGATAAAAGAAGAATTACCAAACAAACCATACGATGCAAACGATGGCATGGTTAAAAACATTAAAATAGAAGGATACCAAGCATATAAAAAAAGATTTGGAAATTTTAGAGCAATTCTAACAATAAAAGATGATATTGTTATTGTAGAAGTTCATAAATTGAAACCCAGAGGGCAAGTATATAAGAAAAACCGTTAAAAAGCGGTTTTTTTTGTGAATATAATTATTTTTGGATATTTAATTTTTTTTGGATATTTAATTTTTTTTACAAAAAAAACACCTTTGACAAATAGCAAATATTTTTATCTATAATCAATTTTTTGTATTCATTTTATTGCACCAGCGGTGCAAAACAACGATAGAATTAATTGGTAATGAGGATATAGCACCCCAGCAGGGTGCAATAATTTGCATATAAAAAAAACGTAATTTATATTGCACCCTGCTGGGGGTGCTGTTGCTAAAATTTATATTTTTCTATCAATATATTGCACCGCTGGTGCAAAAATAAATAAAACATAAATTATCTATAAAAAACAAAACACATGAAAAACATAGCAATTAGCATAACTATTTTGTTACTTACCGTAGCTACAAGTTTTGCACAAGAATTAAACCAACAACTTTTTGATGCTGTAGAAAATAATGATTTGCCAAAAGTAAAAAGATTAATAAAAAAAGGAGCAGATATAAACAAAAGAAATAATAAAGGACAAACGGTTTGGCATATAGCAATATATGATAATAACGAAAAATTATGTAATTTGTTATTAAAACAAAAGACACATATAAACACAACAGATACATTTGGTAGAACACCATTATTATATGCAATTTTTATGAATAATAAAATAATTGCACAAAAATTAATTGAAAAAGGAGCTAATGTAAATCTTTTTGATAGACTTGGATATTCCCCTTTAATAATTGCTATATATAGAAATTATTATAATATTGAAAAACTACTCTTGAATCAAAATGCGATAGAAAATAATATAGAACCAAAATTAGCTGTCCAAATAGGACATACAAAATCTATTACTTCTGCTTGTTTTTCTAATGACAGTAAATATATACTGACTGCGTCTGAAGATAATACTATAAAATTATGGGATATAAGAAATAAAGCAATTATTCGAACTTTTTATGGACATCTTAATAAAATTAATTCTGTTTGTTTTTCTCCTGATAATAAATATATATTATCAGGTTCGAATGATGGGACAGTAAAAATATGGGATATTTATAATGGATTAGAAGTAAGAACTATTTTATTAGAATCAGGTAGGAATAATATATTAGCAGTTAATACATCTACTGATGGTGAAAATATTTTAATATCATCCTCTTCATACTTTAGTATTTTCAACTTTAATACAGGAGAATTAATAAAAAAGAAATTTATCGGTGCAAATAAACAAGGGAGTTTTTCGCCAGACATAAATTATTTATTATTAAAAGAATATATATCTTCAGAATACAGAATTTTTGATATTGAATCTAACTGTTTTTTATTAAATACAAAACTACCAACTTATGATGTTGCTTGTATTTATTCTGATGATAAATACTTATCCTACTTTATTAGTGATCGTGCACATAAAATTCCTCTAAAAGTAGAAATATATAATATTGAAAATTTAAATGATAATAAATATATTTGTCAACCCTTAAGAAGAGAACAGGACAAAGATTATATTTATACTACAGCATATTCATCTAAAAACAGTAAATATTTAATTTCTGGAGGAGTAATAACTCATAGTTATGATAATTTCAATGGTTTTTTTGAAATTTATAATTTAGATAATTTGAATGATTTTAAATGTATTTATACAGATAAATTAACTAAAGTTTCGGAGTTGATAAAAAGATGTAAATCAATGTTTTATTT
>JAOZQN010000056.1:0-3435 GCA_029932195.1 Bacteroidales bacterium
ACTACTTTTTTTTTAATTTTTTATCTTTTTTTTGATACTGGCTGTGTAGTTACCATTATCTTTATTATCTTTATTATCTTTATTATCTTTATTATCATTATCATTATTTTCTATTATAATAACCTCATTTAGTAGTATTTCTTCTAACAAAATATTTTCTTTATTTTTCTCAACAAGTTTTTTATAGGCAGTATTCTTTTTTTTATTGGTGAAAAATAAAAGAGCAAACAAAAGAGTAAACAACACTATTATAATAAGCGTTATTGTAAGTAAAGTGTTTTTTTGTTTAATTTTCAGTTCTTTTTTTTCTTGTTCAATATTTAATAAATATATTTCCTGTTCTTTTTTTCCTATTTTATATTGCGACTCCAACCTTTCTGTATTTTTAAGCATATCAATATTATATATACTATCCTGCAATATTTGAACACTATCTATTGCTTGATATGCCTCCAAAAAACTTTCTAATTTAACAAGTATTTTACGGCTCTACAGGATTTAGAGTGAGAGAAATATTGAAAAAATGAATTTATTTCAATTGTATATGTCAGTATTATAGATTGTTATGCTCATAAATTTCATTAATTTTCTTTGTTTTTTTGCTAATCACTAAAAGTCTGACAGTGAGTAGAATACAGATTTTTCTCACTCTAAATCCTGTAGTGCCTATTTTACTTTGCAAATAATAAAGTTTTTTTGCGTTTCTAATATCAACAGCAACATTTATATGTTTTTTGGCATCATTTATATAAAGCAATGCCTTGCTAAAATTCGCCTTATGGTAATAAATGTTTGCAAACTGATAATAAACCAAAAATAATTTTGATGAAAAATTATTACTAACAGCAATATCTTCTGCCTCTAAGCACAACCGAATAGATTCGCTAAAATTATTATTGTCTAAATAAATAGCAGACAAGTTTATTAGTGTAGATATTCTTAGGTCATTTCTAAAAGATATTTCTGTATATTTAAGAACACCCTCAAAATAAATTTTTGCACTATCAACCCTTCCTATAACTTCATAACACGAAGCTATATTATAATTAATTAAATTAAGTTTTTCTGCATCAAAAATAAATTTTGCCGATTTTTTAAAGTATTCAATTGCCTTGCTATAATCTTTAATATAGCTATATACAGATCCAATATTATTTAATACAATACCTTTCTCGTCCAAATTATTTTTTTCAATTATATCCAAAGCTGCAAAATAATATTTATTTGCTTGGTCAAAAAATCCAATATTTTTATATATAGTACCATACAAATTATTTATTTTCATATTTATTTTATAACTATCTAAGCAATTGGCATATTCTAAAGCTAAATTTAAACTCTCAATAGCCGCAAGGTAATCTGAGTTATAGTTTTGGGCAATAGAATAATTATAATAAATCTCGCACATAACAGAATCAGACGCTATTTGCTCAGATAAATTAATTGCTTCTTCCAAATACACCATACTCATACTTGGCTCCGAGTAAATACAATTATTAGAAGAGTCTATAAGAATTTTTATTTTTTCATTATTGCTGTCTGCCTTAGCGTAGATGTTTTCAAAAATAATATCATTTGTTTGCGACAATACTATTTCTGAGAATAACAAAAGCAAAATTAAAAGAAGTATTTTTTGTGTCATTTTTTTTAGCAAAATAATTTATTTTGTTGTTTATTTTATTCACAAAAGTAATAAAAAAAGTAATATAAAATACAAAAAATCAAATATTTTATAATTAAATTACAATATCTAGCACTATATTATTTATTTACTATCAGACCATTGCTAATTCCGAAGTTCAAAATTGTTAATTTAAAAGAGAAAAATTTGTCCTAATTTACCATTCCAAAGAACCTTTGCTTGATTTTTCTTTTATTTTCTCTTTATTTTGTAAAAAAAATTAATTAACTAAAATTAAGTTTTAAAAAACACTTATGAAAAGATTATCAATTTTAACAGCATTATTTCTAATGCTCAGTATTAATTCCGTTTATTCTCAAGGAGTAGGGATAAACGATGACGGCAGTAACCCAGACGGTTCTGCAATTTTGGACGTAAAAAGCACAACAAAAGGTTTGCTTTTTCCTCGTATGACAACCACTCAGCGAGATGCAATTGCTTCACCCGTTGCAGGTTTGCAGATTTATAATGCAGAGCAAGGCTGTATGAATTATTACAACGGCACTGCATGGATAGGCTTTGGAGAATGCTTTGAGTGCGGCACTTCAACAATAACCGACATTGACGGCAACGTTTACAACACCGTAGAAATAGGCACACAATGCTGGCTGAAAGAAGACCTTAAAGTTAGCCATTATCCCAACGGCGATGCTATACCCTACATTGATGATAATACAACTTGGGGAGCTTTGGCAGATAACAACACAGGTGATGCTTATACCGTTTATGCCGATAATGATAATGATGGAGTTGTAGATATTGCAAACCCCGATTACGGCTACCTTTATTCTTATGCCGCCGCTATTGGCGACAACTGGGCAAGAGACAATGATGCAAGCACAACCGCAGGACAAGGCGTATGCCCCGATGGCTGGCATTTGCCTACCGATACTGAGTGGCTTACGCTTGAAAACGAAGTAGAAACCGGTGCAACAATAACAGCGGGTGCAACAGGTGCGCGTGGAACAGATGTTGGCGAACGCTTAAAAGAAGTCGGCACAACGCACTGGGATACTGATGCCGGCACCAATGGTAACAGTAGTGGTTTTACTGCCCTTCCGGGCGGCTCCCGCTTCAACAGCAATGGAAGTTCCATCAATATGGGCACCTACGTCTACTGTTGGAGTGCTACGGAGCGTATAGGTATCAGTCCACTCGCTTGGTTACGGCTACTCGTCCACAGCGGCGCTGCGTCCTACCGGATCAGCTTCAATAAGAGCTACGGCTTTTCTGTTAGGTGTGTCATGGATTAAATTTATTTGATGTGTGTCTTGAAAGTTGATAATAAAGAGAGTTATCGACTATGCTGAATTATAACATGGAAGACTTTAAAACAGCGTAATGTAATAGTTAAAGTGCGGAGCACGAGTGAATTGTGTAATCTGACTTTATCCGCTTAAATTAAAGAATTGGACTTCCGCCGACGACTTACAGGAGTAGTCAGCAAACCACTTTGGGCTGCGAAAGGCAAAAATCTTTTGTAGTGAGCGATAAAAGAAAAGGCAAGACAAGTATCTTGTCAGGTGAGAATAAAGAAGACGAATGCGAATGAACCACAGACGAAGTATCGAAAAGTCAAAGATGACACCAAAAACTGTTTTGCCGTCAAATGGAACGGGAATTGTAGCAATAAGTAAAGATAATTGCCTGTTTGTTAGTTTTTACGGTGTCCGGTATAAAAGTGGCGTGAGCTTTATTCGGGGTGCGACTTAAAGTCGCACTCCGAATAGACCGGAAAAAGGTTTATTCGTAAA
>JAOZQN010000056.1:3535-17664 GCA_029932195.1 Bacteroidales bacterium
TCAAAAATATTTAGGGGGGTAAATTGCTCCGAAACTTAGGGAGTAGGAGCAATTTCAATTTATTCGGGGTGCGACTTAAAGTCGCATTCCGAATAGACTAGGAAAAGATTTATTCGTAAATCAAAAATATTTAGGGGGGTAAATTGCTCCGAAACTTAGGGAGTAGGAGCAATTTTATAAAAGATTTATTAGATAAAATAAACAAGTAACCACTTTATTATAATCAATTTACAATAAGGTGTCCACCAATCGTAAATCGTAAATCAAAAAATCGTAAATCGTAAATCAAAAATATTTAGAGGGGTAAATTGCTCCGAAACTTATAATTCTTAATTCATATGAAACAAAAAACTTTATGACACACTACTTAGCACACACTTTCCAACGTGGTTTTTCACCACTTGGAAACGTGTTTGTCTCTCGCAATTTTGTTACAGACAAACACGTTTCCAACTGCCAAAAAAGGCAGGTTGGAAAGTGTGCGGATATAGAAAATGTTTTGTAAGTAGTGTGCCAAAAGTTTCTTAACAATAGATTTAAGTTGTAAACTTCTCCAATTTATTCGGGGGCGACTTGAAGTCGCCCTCCGAATAGACCAAGATATTTGACACAAGTTTTATTGTTAAGAAACTTTTGGCACACTACTTATAATTACCTTGAGACCTCAGTTATAACATTCTGTAATTGAATAAAACATACAATTGCAGATAAGTAAGCACCCCAGTATTTTAATAAATAAATAACCTTTTCAAACAACAAATATTTTAATCTATCTTATTGCACCAGCGGTGCAAAACAACGATAGAATCAATTGATAATGTGAATATTGTACCCCAGCGGGGTGCTGTAATCTGATAATAAAAAAGATGTGATTTTTATTGCACCCCGCTGGGGTGTGTTTACTAAATTTTATATATTTCTATCAATATATTGCACCGCTGGTGCAAAAATAAATTAAGAGCTCAATTGCCTATAAGAGCCAAATTACATCAATTTTCAAATTACAATAAAACAATTAAAAAAAATTGGTAGCGTAAATTAAAGGCTAAAATATATATTTTTCATTTAATAAATTAAATATCTATATTTGCAGATATTTTAACTCTTATTCGCTCTTTTATTATAAGTAGAATGGAGAATAATTAAAAACAAAGAAAAAACAATGAAAAATTATATTGAAAAGTGGAAAAAGAAAAGTCTTTTTTCAAAAATAACCGATGGTTTTTTTATCATTTTTATAGTTGCAATGCTTGTTCCTACGTCAAGGACTGCTATAATGACTTTTGTGAACGGCATAAAATCTAAGGTTATTCAGCCTCGTGTAAAAAATGAGATAAAAGTTAGCCTCGCAAGTGCTGAATACGAATGGCAACTTATTGATATTGACGGCAATATTGTAAATATGTCTGAATTTAAAGATAAAGTTATTTTTATCAATTTTTGGGCAACCTGGTGTGGACCTTGTATTGGTGAAATGCCTGAAATTCAGAAGTTTTACGATAAGTTTAAGGATAATAAAGATGTTGTATTTATTATTGCTTCAACAGATGATTTGAATACCATGAAAAATTTTATGAATAAGAAGGATTATACTTTTCCTGTTTATTCTATCCAGAGCAAAATACCTGACAAATTGGAACATAGGTCTATTCCCAACTCTTTTTTGATAGATAAAAGCGGTGGTATAGTTGTGCATACAGCAGGTGCTGCAAATTGGGGAGGAAATAAAATGGAAAAAACAGTGAACAATTTATTGAAATAAGTAGATTGACAATTTTAAATTGACGATTTACGATTGGTTTACACCTGAAAATAAGTATATTACAAAATGAAAAAGTGTCGTTTACATTTGTCTATCTACTTAATTAATGAAATTTTATTGAATATAAAATTTTGTTTGTGTAGTTGTAGAATTTCCAAGAAAATCTAATGCTTTAATTTCTACATTGTAAGATTTATTTGCAGAGAGATTTTTTATTGGACTGGTATATAATTTTTCGGAATTTCCATTTATAGAATAATAAATTTTTGAAACTCCTACCATATCATCAACGGCAGCAAGAAAGAGTATAAAATGTTTTGGATATACATCATAATCAATTCCTTCTATATTTTTTTTTGCAATTGGTTGCAGACTAAACTGTGTTATAATTTGAGGGGCAGTGCCATCAACTTTAAAATTTATATTTTTTTGATTTGAATTATTTACATTATCGTAGGCATAAAAAGCGAGTTCATGTTCACCGTTTGTAGAAACAGTTAATTCTTTATTGTATTCATTTTCACCACTTTGGTCTAATGAATAAGTAATTTTTTGAACTCCTGACTCGTTGTCTTTGGCTATAAATTTTATTTTTGTAGTAGGGCTTATATATAAGGTGTTGTCAAAAGTTATTTCTTCTCCAATAATTTGATAATTCAGTTCTGGTGGAGTCAAATCTATATAAGAGCTAAAAAATTTATTATTCATATTATTTGCTCCATCAGATTTTGTTTTATTATTTACATTATCTATTGCATAATAATCAATTTTTATACTCCCTTGTTTTTGAGGAAGGAAGAATGGTTTTTCATAAAGTTTAAAGCTCTCGGCACCAATAGAATAATAAACCGATTTTACTCCAGCTCTGTTATCTATTGCTGTTAGTTGCAGTTGAGTTCTGCCTGAAGTATATTCTCTACCATTTGCAAAAAAAACGTCTCCAATTATCTCATCAATAATTAAAGGAGCACTTTTATCCACAAAAAATGTGAATGTTTTTTCGTCTTCCCTGTTTTGCACTTCGTCTTCTGTAAAATAACTGAGTGTATGCTTGCCTTCCATTATTTTTGATGCACTAATTGGCTGTTTGTAAACAGATTTGTCGTTGTTATCTAAAACATAAAAAGTAGTTGCAGCTCCGCTAAAAGCATCTTGCGGTTTAAGGGCAATTGATGCTTTTCCCGAAATAATATTGTCTATATGATCGCCAATAATATGCAGATTTGTAAGTGGTTTGGACGAGTCTATTGTAAATTCAACTATTTGAATACTCTCTACGTTTCCAACATTATCAACAGAGTAAAATTTTATAATATAACTTTTTTCTTTATCAAAAGTAATATCTTGTGAATGTTCTTTAAAAGGCTCCCCATCAATAGAATAATAGGTTTTTGATATTCCCGAAACATTATCGGTTGTTTTAAAATTAATTTTCAAATTTTTGCCAAAAAATAAAGTATCACCTTTTGCATAAGCGGTTGTGTTATTTTTGATTTTAGTTTTTGGAGGCTTGCTATCTGCATATATCTGAAACTTAACGTATTGTTTTGGTTCTACAACTTTTTTGGTAATTGTATCTACTGCCCAGGGCGAGTAAAAATAATTAAGCCCTTCTTTTGCAAAATACAGAGGATTAGAGTTTTCGGGACTGGATTTGCTTCTCATCAAATGTTTTTCAGAGTTTTGCTCTGGCGACGATGAAACTTTCAAATAAATAGGCAAAGCTTTATTTATATAAATCCGTCCGTTTTCGTCAGTAAACATTTTTTTTTCGTGTTCTAACTGTGTTTGTGCCAGTGATAAAAGAGGCAATACAATTAAAATTAATAAGATATTTTTTTTCATTATTTTGTATTAAAAGTAAATTAATAAAGAAATCCAAAAAGCCAAATTGGAATTTTATTTTGAAATCCAAACTCAATATTATCTGCGACAATGTATGAATCAGGAACTCCTACAATTTGTTTTTTTGTTTTATTTTTACCACCAACTTCAAAAGTATATTTATTATTAACCAAAAAATCACCTTTTGAAGAATAATTAACTTTATTTTTTACTGCAAGTTGATTAAAAAAGAAAATTTCTCGCAGTGTTCCAATTTCTGGTTCTTCAGGACTTAAAGCGTTCATTATAGTGCTGTTATTTAAAAATATTTTTTCGGGTTTTGATAAATAACTCATTCCTTTGGTGTCTCGTTTTAGCAACGAAATTAGTTGAGCTTTATCTAAATATTCTAAATATTTGAGCAACTTCTCTCGTGAAGTGCCTATTTTTTCGCTTAATTTGGTTATATTTGGTTTAAATGGTGGACTTTCTGCAATAATTTTTAATAATTTTTTAATTTTTATTATCGTTGAATATTCAATATTAATGACTGCATTTATGTCATTTTCAATTATTTGATTTATAGCTGAATTTAATCGTTTGTAAAATAATGTTTTGCCTTCATTTATAAATGGATACGCTCCAAATTTAAGATATTCGTGAAATAATGCAATTGGTGTTAATTGTTTTTTTAACTCTTTACTTATTTGATGATGGTTTTCTAAAATATCTGACAACTCATAAATTGGCAATTTAAGTCCTTGATTTAGTTCAATATACTCTCTTATTGATAGCTCGTTTAAATAATAGATTGCAGCACGACGGCTTAAATCTACTTCTCCTTTGTGCAGTTCCAAAATAGACGAACTGGTAAATACAATTTGTAAATTTTTATAAGTATCATAAATATTTTTTATCTCTCTCGACCAGTTGGAATATTTATGAACCTCGTCCAAAAATAGATATTTTCCGCCAAACTTTACAAAATTATCGGTAAAATCGCTGAGTGTATTTGTGGTAAAATGCAGATTGTCAAGGCTTACGTATATAGCTTTTTCGGGACTGTATTGTTTTTCTTTTAGGTATTGTAAAATTAGTGTAGTTTTGCCAACTCCCCTTGCCCCATGAATGCTGATTAATCTAAAATTCCAATCTATTTCGTTAAATAAATACCGTTTAAATTTTAATGAAATATTTTCAATTTGTAAAACTGATTTTTGAATTATTTTTTGCATAATTTACTCCTTTAAATTTTTCGTTTCTTATAGGAAACAAAATTACACAAAAAACGTTTCACATGCAAAACAATTTTAATGTTTTTTTACTTTTTTTACAAAAACAATTTAAAAACGTTTCTCACAGGAAACGAAATTAACTCAAAAACGTTTCTTACGTGAAACGTTTTTGGGTTGATATAACAATTAGAAAGGTAGGTGTCCCCAATCGTTCATCGTAATTTGTAATTCGTATTTTTTAAAACAGCCAACCGAGTCCAATATATAATCCAGAACTTCCGTCTTGTTTGTCTTTTGCCATTCCGTAATCTACTGCTACAATCATGTTTTGGTCGTAGGCAAATCTTATTCCGCCACCATATCCGAGATGAATTCCCTCGTCTGCTTGATAAAAATTTGTAGGTTTTACAAAGTTATATTTTTGTGTAACAATTCCTGCGTCAGCAAATGCACTTAGGGCAATATAAAAATCGTGTGAACCAATTTTTGTGTTAAAAAATCGCCAACGCCATTCTACGTTTCCAATAGCTACACCATCGCCAACAACTCTGTTTCTCATCACTCCACGCAATGTTTTTGAACCACCAAAACCGTCTCTAATTTCTTTGGTATTCATATAATAAGGTAGCATGTAGAATGGAATATCACCAGCAATTTTTCCACTATAAATTAGTCGGTATGCAACTGACATACGGTCTTTTATAAGCGAAAAATATTGACGGTGAGTTGCCGTTGCCATTAAATAACTGTAATTTGTATTTTTGGCATCTACCGAACCAATTAATAAAACTTCGCTCCATATTCCACTTGTAGGAAGTGCTTCATTATCACGAGTGTCCCAAATAATTCCTGTTTTAAGATGATTTATATATCCACCATCTTTTTCGTCTGCTCCTATAATTCCACCTTCAACATAAGATTGATAAAGGCTTGTAGAGTCGGCAATTGCAGGTAACATTTCCGATTCTGCCTTTCCTTTATTTAATTTATCTACATTTACTGGAGCTACATTTATTCCATAAAAACTGTATCCTGCAACGGCTCTCAATTTATTTTCATAAATAGGAAATTGGAAATCAAGCAGACCTCTAATTTGTTGTCGTTCAATACGATAATACATACGTGATTTGTAATCTGCACTTAATTCGTCTGCAAAAGCAGAGTTGTAGTTGGCTTCATATCCGTTAAAGCCATAAAAATCAAGACCTCTCTCCGTAAAATATCCAATATCTCCGATAAGTCTAACATTTGAGCCAAGAAACTTTTTATCATCGTAAGTTGCTCTAAAAATTCCGCTACCTTTTGTGGTGTAGGTTGCTTCAAGATAAATTTGAGCCTGATAATTAGGATACCAACTTCCGTCTCCATAATTATTAATATAAGCCAAAGCTCCATATTTAAAGCCAGTATCTGAGTCAAAAGCAATTGCGGGTAATCCGCCACCAAATTTCCAGCCTTTTTTATTAGATAATACTTTGGTTGTGTCTGTTTGTGCAAAAACAAATGTTGTTAGTGCTACGAATAATATACTGAGAGTTAAGATTCTTTTCATAATGAGTTTTTTATAAAGTTGTTTTTAATCAAAATATTTTTTAAATTGGTGATATTTAGTGTTATCTTTTATTATTTGTCGTTTGAAGGCTGTTAATTTTGAGCCTTTGTGTAGCTCTTCTTTTATACATATTTCCATTCTTGAGAGTTTAATTTTATTATGTTTTGCTCTGCTATAATTTAATATTAAATTATGAAACGATAACATTTCTTCTACCAAATATTCTTTTAATGTAAGTCCGTCTCTTTTTTTTATTTTTGTATGTCCATTGTAAACTTTATTTAAAATATTGATAGTATTTAGAGATAATTCATCGGATTCAGTAGTAGATATTTTTACCTCATTAGCAGGCAGGTATAATGGTTTGTATGTTATTTTATTTTCTACATCGTGTTTTGGGACTGTGCAGTTTAAAATTTCAGTTGTAGATTTTATATTGTTGCAATGTCCACAGGCAAGAAATAAGTTCGTCCATTCAAATTTTAATTTTTTATCGTTTTGGTGTGCTTTAAAATGTTCTATATTTGTAGAAAATAAATTTGTTTCACAAATATAACATTTTCCAAAAAAATCTGTTTCCAATTTTTCTAAGACATCATCACAATTATAATCTGTTTGTTTTTTCAAACAATCAGGTGCAGTTTCTTTTCTTGTAATATTAATCATTTTTATTGAACTTTTGAATTAGTAAACTTTGATATTCTGCAATTAACTCGGGAGCAGCAAAACTCGGAATATTATCAAAATAATATTCTAATTTTCTCAATTCATTTGTTTCAAAATTACTTAGATTATTATTGAAAAGAAGTTTTTTAAATTCCTCTAATTTTTGTTTTATTTTTATAGAATACTTATCATTTTCAAAATATGTTTCCACAATGCCATCGTAAGCATAGGCTGAAATATCTTCTGTTCTAATTTGTTTTTCCAAGTCGTAGATTACAACATTAGAAATAGAATTTAAAATAAACGGCGAATGCGTAGCCACAATAAACTGAATATTAGGAAACATTTTTATTAACATTGGCATAATTTCCTTTTGCAACTCTATGTGTAGATGTGTTTCGGGTTCGTCTATTAAAATAATACCTTCGGTGTTGGTTTTGTTTGGCTTGTTGGCGGTGCGTAAAACAATTTCAAAAATAATTTTTAATATAGTAGAATATCCCGCTGATAATTCATTGAAAGTGAATTCGTTACCGTTTTGGAGAGTGATGTAAAAGTCCATTTCGTCTCGTTCTATTCCCGATTTAAAATTGATATTTTCTTCTTTGTAAACTAATTTTAGTATCTCTTCTATTTTATCAAAAAAGTTATCAATTTTAATTTTTTCTTTGCCATTTATTTTTGAACGTTTATAGTCTTGATATACAAGATATTTTATAAAATCTTTACTTACATCGTCTTTTGGCAAATTTTTTAATTGTAATTCTACATTTTCAATATGCTTAGGAACAGCAGGTTGAAAGTTCCGAAAATCATTAAAAAACACAATAACATAATTGCCAATTTCGTATTTTAGTCTTAAATCTAAAAGATTTTGCTTTACATTAAATTTTAGTGGATGTTCTCCCGTATCTTGCCAAAATTCTTTTTGTCCTTTTTCTGTAAATATTTCTTTAATAGGAAATCCCAAAATCTTCTGCATATAATCTTTAGCTGCTTCTAATACACTTGTTTTACCACTTCCATTTTTTCCTGTAAAAAATAAATGTTTTCTTTCTTTTTTTGAAATATCAATTTTAATGTCTCGCAAATGACGAACTTTATCTATATCAAATTTAGAAATATAAGTTGGTTTATCAAAAGTTGAAACTTGTCCTAAATTTTTTCTTACAAAATCTAAACTTGGGTCTTTTTCTAATGCTAATAAAAAATATTCTTGTGCTTTTTTTATATCTTTAAAATGATTATAATAAAGAGCTGCAAGGTTATTATAAGCCAATGCAAAATTGGAATCTAATTTAATAGCTTTTTCATAACAATGTTTTGCTTTTTCATATTCATGGAGATATTCATTTAAAAGAATAGCAAAATTATTATATGCTTCTGCAAAATCTGGATTTAATTCAATAGCTTTTTCATAATATTCTTTTGCTTTTTCATATTCTTGAAATTGTTCATGCAAAATAAAACTTAAATTATTATAAGCCCATGCAAAATGTGGATTTAGTTCAATAGCTTTTTTATAATATTGTTTTGCTTTTTCATGTTCTTGAAAATAATTAGTAAAAAGATAACCTAAATTATTGTAAGTCTCTGCAAAATCTGGATTTAATTCAATAGCTTTTTTATAATATTGTTTTGCTTTTTCATATTCTTGAAATTTGTCTGTTAAAATAAGAGCTAAATTATTATATGCATCTGCATATTTTGGATTTAATTCAATAGCTTTTTCCAAATATTGTTTTGCCAATTCGTAGTTGCCTGCCTTGTATATTTTATCAGATTCATTATATAATTGCTCTGCTTTTTCTATATTATTCATTTTTTAATTTTTGGTTTAGGTCTTAATTTTTTGAAATAAAAAAACGAAAAATACGAAAATATAATTAAAGTTAAAATAAATAACTCGTTTTTTTTGATAAAAGTAAAAATTATTCTAATTTTGTTAGAGAATTATTAGGAAGATTTTTCTAACTTTATCTTATTAAATTACTATTTATTAAACCTAAAAAAAAATATAAATTTAACACTAAAAAAATATGAATATTACAACAAAAGAAGTAGAAAGCAAAGATTTAATTTCTATGCGAAAAAAAATATTATGGGAAAATGCAGGAGAAGAAATGGGATCTATCTATGGCGAATTAATGCAATATATGGGCAAAAATAACAAACAAATGATTGCCGCTCCAATATGTTTGGCACACGACTGGAACGAAGAAGGAGGAGACGTAGAATGTGGACTAATAATTGATAATAAATTAGACAAGACAGAACGTATTAACTCTTCAAAAACTTATGGTGGAAAAGTCGCAGTAATAGAGCATGTTGGTCCTTATAAAAATACATCAGAATCTTGGGGTAAGTTATTTCAATATGTAGAAGAGAACTCTTTTGAGAAAAATGGAACGCCTTGGGAAGAATATATCACAGACCCACAAGAGGAAAAAGACCCAAGTAAATATATTACAAATCTTTATCAACCAATAAAATAATTTACGATTTTAGATTTGCGATTGGCGAACGCCTAAGCCAGACAAGCTGGAAAAGTTTTTAAATTATGAAGTTTTGAATAATATTATGCCAAAAAAAACAACGATTTCAGGATTAAGAAACTAATAACAATTTTTTTGGCGTAAGTAAATCGTAAATCTAAAATTGTAAACCTAAAAACTTATTAAGTTATCGAACAAAAACCTAAAATATTAGTTATAGATGATGTTGAAATAAATCTTTTGCTTCTGGAAAAAATTTTGGAGGATAGCTATGATGTTTTTACTGCATTGTCTTACAAAGAATCGTTGAAAAAAATAGACTACTTGGAACTAAATTTAATTCTTTTGGATATAATGATGCCTGAGCCTGACGGTTTTGAAGTTTGTAAGAAATTTAAAAATAGTAAAAAATCTGCAAATATTCCTATCATTTTTCTTACTGCCAAAACAGATGTAGAAAGCATTAAACACGGTTTTAAAGTGGGAGCAGTAGATTATATTACAAAACCATTTAACAACGAGGAACTTTTTGCAAGAATAAAAAATCATATAGATTTAGATTTGTCTAAAAAACAATTGGAAATAGAGCTAAAAAAACGACAAGAATTAGAGAAGAAAATAATTGCAACTATCTATAATACAGAAGAATCAGAACGAGAAAGATTTTCACGAGAGATACACGATGGTCTGGGAATTATTTTATCGAGTATAAAAATATATCTCAATATGATAGAGACTGGCAGTTTGACCAAAGACGAGTTTAATGAAAATATAAAATATGCCAATGAACTTATTATTGAGGCAGTTACAACGGCAAAAGAAATTGCAAATAATATTCACCCACAAATTCTTGTTAGATACGGACTTATTGAGGCTCTGAAAATTTATTTTGAAAAAATAGTGAAATTAAGCAAAATTAATATATCTTACAATTTTGAAAAAATAGAAAATAGACTTGATGAAAATATAGAAATTGCACTTTTTAGAATTGTTAATGAATTAACTAACAATACATTAAAGCATGCCAACGCTTCAGTTATTAATATTTTATTGGAAAAAAACGATTCAAAAATAATTTTAAAATATAAAGATAATGGAATAGGTTTTGATATTAAAAACACTATTAATAGTAGTGGTTTTGGGCTGAATAATATTTTATCGAGAGTAAAGGCATTTAATGGTAAATGTTTGATAGATAGTGAAGTAAATCAAGGAATGTCTGTTAGAATAGAATTAAAGTTGAGTCCGCTCCAATAAGTGTATTTTTGCCAAAATAAAGGCGGATATAAATTTTAGAACCACAATGAGCATGCCTCATTGCACTTGTTGTAAATGAGGATTTTGAAATTTGTATTCAACATAGATTTGGTTAAAAGACGCTTTTCGGAGTGGACTCAAAGTTATAAAGAATATTTCGTAATTCTACTTTACGAAGTTAAAAAACTCTGATTATAAAATATTTAAGCACCAACGGTGCAATAATCAATAACCTTGTCCGATAGGGCAAGGACGAACTGAATAATAGAATTTTAGCACCAAGGGTGCGAAATCATTTGTATACAAGTAAAAAGATAACGCACCGGTGGTGCTAAAACTTAATCTTAAAATTACTTGCCCTTACAGGCAAGTCTATTGATAATCACACCTTTGGTGCTTATTTTAACTTCGTAAAGTAGAAGTAATTAATCCCCGCAATAAATTAAGGTCTTATGAAAAAAGTTATACTTGTAGATGATAAGGTTGTTTACATAAATGCAATACGAAATTTACTTCAAAAACTTGGTAATATAGAAATTATTGCCGAAGCACAAAGTGGAGAGGAGTTCTTGGAGATAATAAAAACAAATAAACCAGATATTGTTTTTATGGACATAGCGATGCCAGATATGGACGGTATTGAAGCTACAAAAAAAGCATTGGAAATTTATGATGATTTGGTAATCATAGGTTTATCGCTTCACGAAAAGCAAAATTATATAACAGACTTAATAAAAGCCGGAGCAAGAGGATATTTATTAAAATTGAGTAATAATATTAATCTTTTTTCGGAGATAATAGAAAATCCTACTAAAAAAATATACTATTCTTCCGAATTAGAAGAGAAGAAAGACGAAAAAAAAATAATATTGATTGCTGATGATTTCCGAAATACACTTGACCTTATCGCACACACACTCAACGAAGCAGGATACAAAACTCTAAAAGCAATTGACGGAAAA
The DNA here is from genome assembly GCA_029932195.1 of Bacteroidales bacterium. GTDB lineage: Bacteria > Bacteroidota > Bacteroidia > Bacteroidales > JAOZQN01 > JAOZQN01. The sequence goes on from JAOZQN010000056.1 coordinate 15,289, forward strand.
GATGCTGTAAGACAATTTAACGGACAACAAATAGATTTCCTTATAACAGACCTACACATGCCTCGCATGAATGGCTTTGAATTGATAGAGCAAGTTAAAGAAATAGACCAATATAAAAAAATACCAATACTAATGCTCACAACCGAAGTTAGCTCCGAAAAAAAACAACGAGCAAAACAACTCGGAATAACTGGCTGGATACAAAAACCATTCGTTATCTATAAATTTTTGAAAATAATTAGTAAAATAATGAAATAAATAGGTTACAAGTTACAGGTTGCAAGTTGCAAGTTTACGCAAGGCGAACAAAAACCTGCAACTTGAAACCTGCAACCTGCAACCTGCAACTTGAAACCTGCAACCTGTAACCAGCAACCTTTTATGAAAAATATCAAATTTAAACTAAAATTTACTTTAATCTTTGGTCTAATTATTATTTTAATTGTAGCTAATTTTATAAAATTAAACTACACATTGAATACAATATCCAAAGAAACGATAAAAAATATAGAATATGCTAAATTTTCTGACCAGATACACATGAGTTATATTGCTCATTTAGAGTGGGATAAGACAATAACTGAAGCTATTCTCTTAAAAGATATGTCTTTAATTGAACGTTTACAAGACGATTCTCATAATTGTCATTTTGGACAATGGTATTATAGTCAAGAAAGAAGAGATTTAGAAGAACTTTTACCTGACTTTGCTCTACTTCTTGCAGGTATAGAAACTCCACACACAAATTTGCATAACTCACTTATAAATTTAAAAAGAGAGGTTGATTCAAAAGATAGCCTTGATTTAGACAAAATAATTGCTATATATAATTCCGAAATAAAAGTTTATTCAAATGAAGTTATTGATATTTTACTGCAATTGGAAAGAAAAACAGATACATTTGGAATAGATGGAGGTGAAATAAATAGAAAAATGTTAGAATATGTTGATAACACAAGGTTAACAACTGCAATACCTGCAATAATAATAATAATAATAATAATAATAATTTCCATTGTTATTTCAAATAATATAACCAATTCTTTAAATAAAACAGTGGATTATGCTAAAATAATTGCCAAAGGAGACTTAACTAAAAGGTTAGATATTGAACAAAAAGACGAAATAGGGGAGCTTGCTTTAGCACTCAAAAGCATGAAAAAACAAATAGAAACGGCAGTAGAATCAATTAATGATAGCTCACATCAAATTACGGGTGGAGCAAATGAAATGAATAATAACTCGCAAACAATATCGCAAGGCGCAAACGAACAAGCAAGTTCTATTGAAGAAATTTCATCGGCAATTGAACAGATGACCGCAACTATAAGCCAAAATACCGAACAGGCACAGAAAGCACAAAAAATATCGGAACAGTCTGCACAAGAGATGGAGTCAGGTAGCAAGGTTGTTATGAAAACAGTTAAATCTATGAAAATTATTGCTGAAAGAATATCTGTAATAAGTGAAATTGCTGATAAAACAGACTTACTCGCAATAAATGCTGCAATAGAAGCTGCAAGAGCTGGCGAACAAGGACGAGGATTTGCTGTAGTAGCTACCGAAATTAGAAAACTTGCTGAAAATACTCTTAGTGCTGCAAACGAAATTATTAAATTAACAAAAGACAGCGTAGAAGTTGCAGATATAGCAGGCGAGCAATTACAAAATATTGTTCCCAAAATTCTTGAAACAGCCAGATATGTAAAAGAAATTTCGGTGGCAAGTATGGAGCAAAACGCAAGTGCTAATGAGATTAATAATTCAATAATGCAATTTAACAACGCAACCCAACAAACTGCTGCGTCTACCGAAGAGCTTGCTGCAAGTATTGAAGAACTTACAAGTCAGTCGGAACAACTTTTGGAAATAATTGCATTTTTTAAAATAGAAAAAACATCTAAAAAAACTGGTTTTTTAATAGATGAAAAATTTAATACTCCTAACTTCTCAGAAAATAAACCAAATACGGAAATAAAATTAACTTCAATTGATAATTTGGACAACGAATTTGAAAAATTTTAATCTTGTTTTTTGTTATTTGTTGTTAGTTATGCAAGGCGATAAAAAAAATATAATAACTAATAACCAGCAACTAACAACCAATAACCAATAACCAATAACTAAAAAAATATGTTAGAACAACTTAAACAAAAATTTATAGAAGAAGTAATTGAACTTCTTGACAAGTTAGAAAAAGATTTGTTAAAATTGGAAAAAAATACTTCTGACGAAAAATTGGTAGAAGAGATTTTTAGAGTTATGCACACAATTAAAGGTGCAGCGGGAATGTATGGTCTGGATAAAACTGTGAAAATAACTCATAAATTGGAAAGTATTTATGCAAATATTAGAGATAAAAAAACTGGAATTACA
>JAOZQN010000539.1 GCA_029932195.1 Bacteroidales bacterium
AAGTTATAAACTTATTGTTTCTTTTCAAATAAAACTACCAGTTTGTTACACTACCCATTTTTTTAACTGTCCAACTCAATAAGGGAAGTATAATATTAACTCTACCAGAGAGAAGTATGGCGTTTTTCACGAGAGCCAAATGCCTAAGCAAGACAAGCTGGAAAAGTTTTGAAGTTTTTAAATTATGAAGTTTTGAATAATATTATGCCAGTTGATTATGAGTAAAGCGTGGACGCCATAGTGTCAATCCCTAAATAAGATTGTCCTAATTAGAAATTCAAAAAAAGTTAATTTTAGATTTGCACATCACATTTGGGCATTTGCTTTTTAAGGTTATCAATTAATTCATTAGGTAATAGGTTGTTTTTCAATACTAACCTCTTCAAAATACTATTTTCTGCAATACTTTTAGGTAAGTCTTTTAAATTATTTTGTTCAACATGCAAATATTGAATACTTTTTGAATTGCCAATATTTTGTGGCAAACTAATTAAATGATTTTGCTGAGCATACAAGACTTCCAATTTTTTCATTTCTGATATACCGGACGGTAATTCTTTAATTTCGTTACTATTCAGATATATAACGCTCAGATTTTTAAAATCTCCAATGCTTTCAGGAAGTTTTTTGAGCAGATTACTACTAAGACTTAATTTTTCCAACATATTTAATTTACTAATACTTTCAGGAAGTTCAATTAATTGGTTGAGACCTAAACTTAATTCTTTCAGGCTTTTTAAGCTACCAATACTCTCGGGTAAACTCACAAGTCTATTGTTTTGAATATTAAGCAATTCTAATTTTTTCAGATTACCAATACTCTCAGGTATAGTCTCTAAGCGATTGCTCCACAAGTTTATTTCTTTTAATTTAATTAGTTTTCCGACACTTTCGGGTAATTGACTTACATAACATTTTTGCAAATCCAATATTTCTAAATTTGACAACAACCCAATACTATTTGGTATCTTGAAAAGGCTATTTAATCTTAATTTACGTGCATCAAGCACAAGTTTTTTAACGGCAAATAGTCTATTTATGCGAGTTTCCAAACTCTTGGCATCTTTTATTTTTTTGTATTGAAGAAGCCATTCAAAAATTTCGATATAATCGGATAAATCCAATTCTATCTTTGCTGTTTTTGCTGTTTTGAAAGCAATTTTAATTTTTGCTTTATCCCCTGTTTTTATTAATTCAATTAATTTTTGTTCTTCTTTTTTCATTTTTCTATATTTAATTGTTAAAAATATTCGTATTTAGTTACTTGTAATTCCCGAGTCTTTGTCATCTGTGTGGGTTGAAAAGTTACTCATTTTTTCTGTTAAAACAAATTTTATATTTAGTGTTCAATGTGGATGATAGCTCAGCCCCCTGAATATTATACACTTAACTAATTATTATTACAAAAACTGTTTTAATTCATTCATACAATTGTCTTTATCTACTTGCCAATATGTGAATGGTAGGGGAAATATTTTTAATCCTGCTCGGTTTAACATTTTGTATCTTTCAAGTGAAAAAGCCTCTTTAAAATCTCCTGGAAATCCAATTAAATCAATACCATAAGTTATTTCACCTTTCTGAAAAATAATATCTATATCCAAACCCGCAACAACAAAACCTATCCAGACCTTAAAACCTTGTTTTTTAAGCTCTTGCTTTACTTCTTTTGCAAATATATCTTTCTTGTAATCAGATTTTTCTATACTTTCTTTATTAAAATCTTCTAAATATTTTCGCAACAAACTATCTGTTTTTAATTGCATTATATCTAGCGAATGGTAGATATATTGCATTGTTCTTCCCCTCGTAATTGCCACATTAAAAACGGCTTGCTTATTAATATGCCGAAACGCCATTGAATGCGAATTATTATCCACAACAAAAGACAGCAACATTGTATCCCGCTCTTCGCCCTGAAAATTATAAGCTGTGCCAACTGCAATATTGTGTTTTTCAATCTGTTCTATGCTCAAAGTCTCTTTTATTTTATCAGAAATATAATCTACCTGATTACGAAACGGCGATAAAATTCCAACAGAAGTGCAATTTGGCTGAATAAAACTCTCCTCGTTGTGAATAATATCAACTACTTTTGAAATTATTTTTTCTGCTTCTGCCTCATTAATACCTTGATTATCCCTTGTGCCATTGCAATTTAGAAGTTCAACACCTTCATTTATTGGAATATTTGGTTTTGAAGTCATAATTTTTAGAGCCGAGCTATAAATATTTTTATTGCTAAATCTAATTATCGCAGGCAGACATCTGTAATGCTCATTCAAAAAGCTCACTTGTTGCTGATTTTCAATGTTATCCGAAATAATATCCAAAATACTATTATCTCTATAATTCAACATTTCAGGACTAATTTCGTGTAAACCATATTTTTCTTTAAGAATATTTTGTTTACTCCGAGACAAAAACGAAATATGCCTCAATTGGTTTGGGTCGCCTGTAAAAACCGCAAATTTTGCCCGCTGAATTATTGGAATTGTGCTTGCAATATCGCATTGAGTAGCCTCGTCAATTATTGCAATATCAAACATTTCGGCGGCAAGTGGCAAAACATTATGTATGTCGCTCATTTTCACCAGCCAAATTGGAAAAGTTTTTAAAATTACTTCAAAATTAGTTTCATTAAATAAATCTTCTTTTCTTGCCCCACGCCTCGCTCTTAATGCTTTTAAAAATGTATTCAACTCATTTCTACCATTTTGTAAAGTCCTGTCTATTTGTTCCGAATATTTTCCTTCAATATAATTTTTTGTCTGTTCGTTTAAGTTATCTAATTCATTTTCAAGCTGTTTTATTAGCTCCCAATGAGTCTCTGAAATATTATTTTTCCAACCAATATATTTTTTTCTAATCTTTTTTATCGGATTTTTAGTTTCCAAATTATTTGCAAAAAAGTCGCCCCATTTGTCCTCCTCTCCTACTCTATTCTCAAATTTACGTTCAAGTTTTGCTATTTTTTTCTGAATTTTATCAATCTCTTTTGCTATTTTTTTAGACGTTTTTTCATTATCAATTTTTTTATAACCACTCAAAATATTAGTCAAGTATTTTTTCAAATTTCTAAGATAACTGCTTTTTCCTGCCCTAATAATTATTCCGTCAATATTAAGTTGCGTTTCTATTTTTTCGGCAATAACATCAACGGCTTGGTCTGTGCGTGAAGCAATTAACACCGATTTTCCTTTGCTCATCTGTTCAATTGCGAGTGCCGAAATTGTGTAAGTTTTTCCAGTTCCCGGAGGTCCAACAATCAGGCTAAAAGGGTGTTTGGAGGCATTTTCTAAAACTTTCTTTTGAGCATTATTTAAAATTGCTGGCACTTTTCCTATTTCACTTGTTTTGTTTGGTTCAAAATTTCCAAAACCAAAAACCGCCTGCAAAGGCTGCGAATGTTTTTCAGCTTTTGAAATTTCTGTAAGCTCATTAATAATTCCTCGTGTGTTAGTTGATTTTTTCATAATTCCAATACCACTTGCAGGAATAATTTTAAAAACATTCTCATCTAACTTTTTGGGTTGTAGCAATTTATTGATATGCTTTTTAGAATATAATTCAGGATAGGTAAAAAGTTGGTCGGTTACAATATTATCAACATATTTATTCAAAACTTTGGTTATTTCCGAAATCATAACCAAATCTATATCGCTATTACCTATTACGTTGTGCAATTCTTCAAAAAATTGTGAATTATTCTTATCGTCTTCATGTATATGATTTAGAATAGAATAGTTGATACGTCGTTTTTCTTTATCAATTTTGATATAATAGAGTTCGTTTTCGTGAACAATTTCGGCAGGATAAATAAAAAGTGGAGCAGCAATTTTTGTGATTTTTTTACGAAAATTCTCCCTTTTTCCAATAATAAATAAGGAGCAGTAAATCAGCTCCTTCTCTTTTTTATACAAAGAAATTGTTTTTTTAATTTTCTCTGCAAGTTCGTTATCCAAAGGTTTGTGTGGCAAAAAACCATTCAAAATTTCTTCTTTGCCTTCTACAATAATTCTGTCTTCAATTTTATTACTAAAAAAATTATCAAGAGTCAAAGCTCTGTTATCCGACTGATAACAAGAATTATAATAACTAATTAAATTATTTAAAATCATGGAAATAATGAATAATGAACAATGAATAACTGAAGTTTCTGACTTTCTAAATCGGTGATAATAAAATTGTTAGAAATAC
>JAOZQN010000057.1 GCA_029932195.1 Bacteroidales bacterium
CAATAAAACTAACAAAAACCAAACGTCCAGTTATTGTTTTAGTCTTTGATACACAGTTATTTAGACTAGTTTAATTAACTCATGTTTTGAGGTCTGTATTTAACATTTCTTATCTGTTTTTATCAACGTTGTTTACATTCGTGTTATCCGCATTCTATTTTATGGAACGCTAAGACACGGATACAAAATAACGCTGATTAAAACGGATTTCTTATTTGTTTAATTTTTTCAATATTAAATGTTAAAAAACTTTTGTTCCATTACTTAAAAACTATATTTCATTTTCATAAAACCGAGATTAAAAAGCATTCTTTGGTCTTTTTGAGTGATGGGATTGGTAAATTCTCCGCTAAAAGTTTGTGCAATTACTGAAAAATCAAGGTTTTGAGTAAGAGAAATGCTTAATGATGGTCCTACAAAAAAACCTTTTATTTGTGGATAATACATTCCTGCAAAAGTTCCACTTATTAGTGGAGAAAATGGATATGTTATTTGTCCAAAAATATTATATTCTGTAAAAGATAAATTTTTAACAGACATTGGGGCTTCATAGATTTGCAAAAAATTTCCTACCTGTGTTTCTTTTGGTAATTGATTATAAAGAAATTCAAAACTAACCATTGTGGAATTTTGGAACATATACTCTGTTCCTATTGAGGCAATAAGAACTCCTGTTGTATCTGCGAAGTTTTTTTCGGGTTGTAAATAGCTCGCCTCCGAACGGATAGTAAATTTCCAGATATTTCCAGTAAGTCCAATTCCTGCAATATAATCCTGCTCGTTTATAATTCCTCCAATTACCTGAAAATCATAATTAAGAAGATTGAAACCATATTTTGCTCCAGCAGTAATATTATTTGCACTATCCAATTTTACCACCGCATTTATAGACGAAGCCATGCCTGTATAATACTCAATATTAAAGGCATCGCTACCAGGCTTCTCCATATAATCAAAATCAAAAAAGGAATAGGAATTAAAAATATCGTTGGGATTCCAAACAAATGTTTTTGCCCAATTAATACGTTGCCTACCTGCTGTGATATTAACATTCCCTTTTTCAAAAGTCAGAAATGCTCGGTCTATACTGGTATTCAGTAAAATAGAATTCTCTTCGATAATATTCCACGACAGGTCTATTAGTCCGTTGTCGGAGTTTATATTATCTGCGTATCCGGGCATATATTTTACTGTTTCGCCAGTTATTATGCGGTTTCTTGCATCAACTCCTATGGTGAAATATTTTGGTGCATAGTAACGAAATTCCAAACGATTGTGAATTAGGTTATCATTTGTCCAATTATTTCCAATGCTATCAAACATAACAGATTGCATATTTGAGACATAGCCCGAAAGTGTCCACGATTTTTGGGCATAGGTAAAATTTGTTATAAATAGAATGAATATTATGGCAGAGAATGTCTTTTTCATTTTAATTCATTTTAGGAATTGTTAAAAAATAACTTTCTTATTTACTTTCGTTAAATTGCTATTTATAAGGAGAATGTTAATAAAAACAGAACATTTTATTATTCGTTTTCAGTTACTAATTTGTATCCCTTTCCATGCACATTAATAATTTTTACAGAAGGGTCTGCTTTTAAATGTTTTCGTAATTTGGTGATATACACGTCCATACTACGGGCATTGAAATATGAGTCGTCTCCCCAAACGAGTTTTAGTGCGTAGTTTCGTTCTAGGATACTGTTTGCATTTACGGCAAGCAGTCTAAGAAGTTCGTTTTCTTTGGTTGTGAGTTTTATTTGTTCTTCGGTTGTTGTAAGAATTTGTTTATTTGAGTCAAATTTTAGTGAGCCAAATGCAAAATTAGTTTCCATTTTATCTTCGGCACTTTTTCCCGAACGGCGAAGTATTGCTTCTATTCTCAATAAAAGCTCGTCCATATTGAATGGCTTTGTGATGTAATCGTCTGCACCAAGTTTGAAACCTTTTAAAATGTCGTCTTTTAAGTTTTTGGCAGTAAGGAATATAACAGGAGTATTGCTGTTTATTCTTCTTATGTCTTTGGACAGCGTAAAACCATCTTTGCGAGGCATCATTACGTCGAGTATGCAGAGGTCAAATTGATTTTCCATAAAACCTTTGTAGGCTTTTTCGCCATCTACAAAAAGTTCTACATCATACTTTTTTGCCATAAGATACTGTTTTAATAACGAACCAAGATTGATATCGTCTTCTGCTAATAAAATTTTAGGCTTTGTCATTTTTATAGTTTTTAGTTATTGGTTATTGGTATATTAGTTTATTGGTATATTAGTTTATTAATTGTTAGTTTTTTTGCTTTGCGTAACCAACAACTAAGAACTAAGAACCAACAACTAGTTTAATTTCAAAAGTTGTTCCTTTATCTAATTGGCTGTTTATTTCTATTTTACCTTTGTGTACTTCAATAATTCGTTTAACATAGCTTAGCCCAAGTCCGAAACCTTTTACATTGTGGATATCACCAGTAGAAACACGATAGAATTTATTGAAAACTCTTTTCTGGTCTTCTTTTCCTATTCCAATTCCATTGTCTTGCACAGATATAATTATTTTATTATCTTTATTTAATGTTTTTATTTTTATTACAAGATCTTCTTCACTGTATTTTATTGCATTATCTATTAAATTATAAAATACATTTGTAATATGAAGCTCATCTCCAATTATTATATCTTCTTGAGCGTCTAATTGTTTTTCTATTCTGCCTCCTTTTTGTTGTATTTTTATGGAATAACTATTTATTATAGTGTTTAACAGACTATTGATATTTATTTCATCTTCTTTAAATTTTACATATCCTTTTTCTAATATTGCCATTTGCAATATTTTTTCTACCTGAAATCCGAGTCTTTTTGTTTCGTCATCAATAATATGTGATATTAATTTATAATCTTTTTCTGCTGCAGGTATTCCTTCGTCTTTAAGCATTTGCGAAGCCAGCGAAATAGTAGAAATAGGTGTTTTCAGCTCATGAGTAAGATTATTTATAAAATCATTTTTCATTTCCGACAATTTTTTTTGTCGCATTATAATATGAATAGTTATAAAAAATATTGTCATTATAGCCATAATAAGAAACAGAGTGGAAAGTGCAACTTTAGGCAAGGTAAAAAAGATGTCTTCTTTTTCGTGAGGGAAATAAACTTTTAAATAATGTTTTTCTTTGTATAATAAGTCGTTGGGATATAATTCTACCTCAAAAACTTCATCTGTTTTGTCTAAATTAAAATTAATACTTTTAAAATGAAAGTTACCATTTTCTGTTATCACAGCAAATTCGTAATCAAAATTTACATTATGTCTTTTAAAAACCGTTTCTATTTTCTTCTCAAGTATTTCTTTATCCAAACGGTCTTTTATATTTATTTTTCTTCTTACAATCTCATTTACAACATTTTCTATAAAAACAGTATTGTTGTCAATATCATAATAATGCTTATCATTTTTATTATCTGTATGTGTTAAATCTTTAAGGCTGTCAACATCAAAAGAAAAAGCCTCACTTGTTACATGCGAAACAACCTCTTTTTCTACTATTTCATTTGCAATAATTCGTAAAGATGTATTCACAAGGCTAACAAATTGTCGCTCACGAACTTCCATTGCTCCATCTATCCACTTTATTTGTATATAGATAAACCAAAACATGGTAACAGTCATCAATATTGATAGTATCCAAATGAATTTTTTACTCATAACAATAGTGTTGAGTTTTAAGTTGCTTATTCAAAAGCATAAAAATAAGAAAAAATTGTAAATAAAATAGAAATAATCTCTTTTTTTAGTAAAAATTAACGTTCTGTAATTATTATTTTAATATGGTAATGTGGAGATGCAATACCGTTTTTATGTAAAGACGCACGGCAGTGCGTCTCCAATGCTATGTGTTTATGTAAAAATTACAAAAAAAAGAGACGCAGTGTCGTTTTTATGTAGAGACGCACTGCCGTGCGTCTCCATTGCTGCGTGTTTATGCAAAAATTACAAAAAAAAGAGACACAATGTCGTTTTTATGTAGAGACGCACGGCAGTGCGTCTCCATTGATATGTGTTTATACGAAAAAGGAGACGTAACCGTTTTTATATAGAGACGCACGGCAGTGCGTCTCTACATTGATATGTGTTTATACAAAAAATTATTCGAAAAAAGAGACGCACTGCCGTGCGTCTCTACAATCATTTATACAAATATTTCCACAAAAAAATATTCTATAAAAGAGACGCACTGCTGTGTGTCTCTACAATCATTTATACAAATATTTCCACGAAAAATGGTAGTGTTACAAAGCGGTAATTATTTTAATGCCTTGATTTAAAGCTAGATACAGATTTTCTGAAACTAAAATTCTGATTTTTCTGAATGGAAATAAAAGTTATATTGCTAATGTTCAGGCTGTTAGTTGTGTTTTGAACTTGTTTTTTTTTTAGTATTACGAAACAATACTTTTGGTAAAGCTCTGGTAGTCAATTTAGTATAGTAACTACAACTTTGTAACACTACCAATTATTTAAACTAAATTTGGTTTAGAATACAGTATTTTTTTTTTTTGTTTACTTCTAAATTTGGGCTACCCACGTAAAGTTAGACAGAGCTAATTTTCAACATATTGCCTCGGTCAGGTGTTTTTCACCTGACCGCCTGTAAAGCGTCAGGTGAAAAACACCTGACGAGTGCAATTGCTGTTCAACTTTACGTGGGTAGCCTAAATTTGCAAAGTAGAACTACTTACATTTTTATAAATTTTTCGGAATAAAAAAGAGATTTTTTTGTAGATACTTTTAAAATATACAATCCACTATTCAAATAGGAGGTTGGAATTTGATAATTTAATGTATTATTATCAATCTCCAATGTATTCTGATATTCTAATTTGCCCATGACAGAATATATTTGAATATTCAAATAATTTTCTATAAGTAAGTCGTTTAATAAAATTTGCAAATTCAAATTATCCTCAACAGGATTATTAATTTTTATATCAATTTCGTGTGTAGTAAGCTCTCTAACAGAAATTGGAGTTTGGTCTATTTCCAATTCTAATAAAATAGGTAAATGATCTGAATTATAAGACAATGCGTCCAACACATCTGCTGGCACACCACTACTATTCCCTTGATAATTAAGTCCACTGTTAAAATGTTCTCCATCTTGCCCAACTGTTGTATAGCTGCCGTTTATGTATTTTATTTTATCAGAATTATCCATTATATTATTTGACAATAGAATAAAATCAAATCTATCGTCTAATCCTCCTCCTGCACCACAACTACCTGAATAAAATGTTGATTGTGTATGGTAATCAGCATAATCCTCGGTGTTGTGCCATTCTCCGTCTGCATTTACAGGATCGTTAAATTTAAGGTTTGTATTTCCAGGGCTTAGTAAATTCTGAAAAGCAACCTCTTCACTTGTATAAAGATTTAAGTCTCCCATAAACAGATAATTACCTGCTCCAATTCCTCCAATATAATCCATAACATTTTCGGTAGAATTTGCACGGTCTTCTGCATCATCAGAATCATTACCTGCTTTTAAATGTGCTACAAAACAATAAAAAAAAGCAGTATCGCCTTCTAATAAATCAGGAGAATTATAATAAAACTTATAAGTATGAACCTTTCGTGGATAACCATAAATATAATATTCTGGCAAAAGAGTTAATTTATCTTCGTTGTAATATATTTGGCTTGTTAGATAATCTCCCTCTGTAGATGCTCTTGTATAATTCCCTTCAACACCTTCATTTAAAGTAAAAACATTGTCTAACAGGTAACTATGATAAGAATCTTGGTCGGTAATTTCGTTTACAGAAAAAATATCTGGTTGTGTATAATTAATAATTGCCTTCAAATACTCCGTTTTTTCAGAAACATTATTATTTGAACTTGTGCAATAATCATTATATAAACCATAATATAATAAATTATACTGAAGGACTTTTAAAGTATCTTGTGCAACCACATAATAACTTGTTATTAAAGTTATTAAAATTAAAGTGTAGATTTTTTTCATAAGTATTTTATTTATTAAAAAAGGGTGTAAAACATTATTCTTTTTTCATATCTACTTTACACTTTCTAAATTTCAACTCATTAGCGTAGGGTTTAAAACCCTACGCTAATGAGTTGAAATTTAGATTATTATTGTATTTTTTGTTTTATAAACAATAAAACAATTTAACAATTTAACTATTTATAATTAAAGATGTCTGAAAAAAATGTATATTTGCCCCAAAAATAGAAAAATAAATAGTTTATACAAAAAATAGAGTAAAATGATAAGTGAAAAACTCATAACCGCATACATAAATAAAAACGCAAACTCTAAAATAAAATCAAGAGGAAACCAATTATTTAAACTTGGTGCTATTAAAAAAGTTGTATCAGACAATGAAACTATAATAGTAAAAGTGCAAGGTGGAAAATTATATCACGTAAAAATTGAAACTGCTGGCGTTTTAGATACCTCATGCAATTGCCCTTACGACTGGGGAAATATTTGCAAACACGAAGTAGCAGCCTTACTTCATTTAAAAAAATATCCTGTAGATGTAAAAATTATGGCGTCTAAGCCAACAGAAAAAAAATCTTTTGAATATAAAAATTCATATACTTGGACAAAAATTCCAGAGTATAATTCATTAAATGCAAAAAGTATAGATGATTTGTCTATTTTTATAAATAGAATGAATGTAAACCGTAATTGGAGACAATATATAAAAGCGGTAAAAGAAGATAGTTTTGATATTGTTATAGAAAAATATTATTGGGACAGCGAAAAAGTAGAATTTAAGTTTAAAGACAAAGAATTAAAAATTCGTTGTAGTTGCCGTCAGCACACAAAAGGACTTTGTTCTCATCAAATTTCTGCACTGGAATATCTTTTAGAAGAGCATGGTAGCAAATTTTTCAATCAGTTTGACCCACTTTTTTTAGACAATTTTAAAGAACAAACTCTCAAAGAATATGGAATAGCCGAAAATGATAATTTTAATGATTATTTTGAATTAAATTTTAATGAAGACATAGAAATAACACCAATAAATAAAGGTGTTGGACTTCTTAAACTTAAAAAATATAGAAATACATCTAAGAAAAATGAAATTGTAACTTTATTGGAAAGTAAAAAAGAGGATTTTCTTATAAATTCAAAAGAGGGTAAGAATAAAGTTATGAAAATTGGTTATGTTTTTCAATTCCGTGAAGAAGACGGTTTTTTTGAAATAAGACCAATTTCAGGAAGTCCTACCAAAGATGAAACAAAACTATCTACGCATATTCGTGAGTTGGACGATATGAAATCTGGGCACTCAATAGATCCTACGGAAACTGAAAATAAATTATTAGAAGAACTTAAACAGTTAAACATAGAGTATGTTATAGATCTTTTCAAAAATAAATATGGAAAATATATAGACTGGGACGAATTAGAAGATATGAATATTTTTTACGATAGATTAGAATATTATTTTGATAAAATTAGAACGATAAAACCTATTCTTGCCAAACAAAAATATATTTATAAAAATGATGGCTCTTACAACATTGGTAGAAATACGTTAAGTCAAATAAATATTTCAGAAATACTCCCAAAAATAATTTTTGAGGTTCGTGAAGAGAATAATTTTGTGAGTTTAGAACCAAAAATTGACTTAAATGGTAAAATTAAAAAATTATCAAATAACAGAGTAAAACACGATAGCTTATTTACAGTAGAATACGAAAATGATTTGTATTTTTTAGATTCAATCAAAGATACTTTTGTATTTGATGAATTTAAAGATATAGGTAGCAAAAAAATGGCAAAATCAGAGTTTGATGAGTTTTTTGAAGAATATATAAAACCAATAGCAAAACATTATCCCGTAAATTTTAAATTGAAAGATTACAAAGTGAAAAAACAAGAATTGAAAGCAAAACAAAAAAGAGTTTATATTTCTGAAATTGGTGATTTTGTAGCATTTAAACCTCTTGTCTCTTATGAAAATGATTTATTAATTAATATTTTAAGAGCAGATGCAAATATTATAACCAAAACTGAAGATAAAATAAATATAGGATACAGAGACAAAGAATTTGAGCAGGAATTTTATGATTTCATGAAGACTTTGCACCCACAATTTCAAAAACAATTTCCCGAAGATTTCTATCATCTTAGTTTTGATGATATGATAAAAAAATATTGGTTTTTTGATGTTTTTGAAAAATTTAAGGAAAACGAAATAGAAGTTTTTGGAATAAAAGACCTCAAAAAATTTAAGTATTCGCCAAACAAAGCAAATGTAAGCATCAACATAGCCTCGGGACAAGACTGGTTTGATGTTCACGTGAGTGTGAAATTTGGCGACCAAGAAATATCATTAAAAGATATACGAAAAGCCGTTCTAAAACAAGAGCAATACATAAAACTTAGCGACGGAACAATTGGAATTTTACCAGAAAAATGGGTTAAGAAGTTTGAAAACTATTTCCGACAGGGGGAAATAAAAAAAGGTGAACTAAAAATTTCAAAACTAAATTTTTCTATTATTGATGAAATGTTTGAGGAGCAAGACTATGCAGATATAATAGAAGAACTTGCAGAAAAACGGCACAGACTTAAAAACTTTACAGAGATAAAAAAAGTAAAAATTCCTAAAAATTTTATTGGCGAACTCCGAGATTATCAAAAATCTGGCTATAACTGGCTCGGCTTTTTGGACGAATATAAATGGGGTGGAATTCTTGCCGATGATATGGGACTGGGAAAAACTATTCAGATTTTGGCATTCCTTCTCAAACAAATTAAGGTTTCTAAAAAAACAAACTTGATAGTAATTCCTACCACTCTGCTTTTTAATTGGGAAAACGAAATTCAAAAATTTGCTCCCTCTATAAAAACATATTTTTTATACGGACCAGACCGAACAAAAGACCACAAGGAATTTGCCGACCCCGACCTTGTTATAACAACCTACGGAACAATGATTAGGGATATTGAAATGATAAGAAAATATACTTTTAATTATGTAATTTTGGACGAGTCGCAGGCAATAAAAAATCCTAATTCTCAACGTTTTAAAGCTGCCTCGCTAATTCGTGCCAGCAACAAACTCGCACTAACTGGCACGCCAATTGAAAATAATACTTTTGACCTT
Organism: Bacteroidales bacterium; assembly: GCA_029932195.1. Taxonomy (GTDB): domain Bacteria; phylum Bacteroidota; class Bacteroidia; order Bacteroidales; family JAOZQN01; genus JAOZQN01. The sequence goes on from JAOZQN010000057.1 coordinate 9,144, forward strand.
TATGCTCAAATGGATTTTATAAATCCAGGATTTTTGGGAAATCAGGCAAGTTTTAAAAAGAATTTTTCTAATCCTATAGATAAAGACCAAAATCCAATTATTGCAGCAGAATTGCAACAAAAAATTAGTCCTTTTGTTCTCCGTAGAACAAAAGAGCAGGTAGCAACAGAGCTTCCATCAAAAACAGAAGACTATGTTTTTTGCGAAATGGAAACAGAGCAACGCAAAGTATATGAGGCTTTTAAAAATAGATACCGAGATATGCTTCTTAAAAGAATAGAAGAAGATGGTCTTGGAAAATCAAAATTATATGTGTTGGAAGGGCTTACGAAACTCCGACAAATTTGCGATTCGCCAGAAATTTTGCCCGACAAAGAGAATTACGGAAAACAATCCATAAAAATAAAAGAACTTGTGAGGCATGTGAACGACAAAACGGGTAATCATAAAATTCTTGTATTCTCGCAGTTCGTTAAAATGCTGAAAGTTATACGTAGAGAGTTGGACAACGAAAAAATAAAATACGAATACCTTGACGGAAAAAGCAGCAAGAAAAAACGTGAAGCAAGTGTAAATAATTTTCAAGACAACGATGATATTAGAGTTTTTCTTATCAGCCTAAAAGCTGGAGGAACTGGGCTGAATCTTACTGCTGCCGATTATGTTTATATTGTTGATCCTTGGTGGAATCCAGCTGTTGAAAATCAGGCAATAGACCGCTGTTATAGAATTGGGCAAGATAAAAAAGTTATTGCTTACCGAATGATCTGCAGAAACACAATTGAAGAAAAAATAATGCAACATCAAGCAAAAAAAACACAGATAGCGTCCGAAATTATTACAACCGACGAAAGTTTTGTTAAGCAACTGGGTAAAAATGATATTGAAGATTTATTTATGTAATATTGAAATCATATTTTCGTTTTGGTTTCGTATCGTTTTCGTTTTGGTTTCGTAGAGACGTGCCACATGGCACGTCTCTACAAAATAAAATGGTTAAATGTGTCATATAACCAATATACAATAATCAGACGTGCCACATGGCACGTCTCTACAAAATAAAATGGTTAAATGTGTCATATAACCAATATACAATAATCAGACGTGCCACATGGCACGTCTCTACACAATTATAACAATAAAATTTATATAAAAATGAAAAAAACAGCATTAATAACAGGAATTACTGGACAAGATGGAGCATATCTTGCCGAGTTTCTTTTAAAAAAAAAATATATAGTCCATGGTCTTAAACGACGTTCTTCACTTTTTAACACCGCAAGAATAGACCATCTCTACCTTGACCCACATGTAGAAAATCGCAATTTTATTCTTCATTATGGAGACCTTACCGATTCTACGAATCTCATTCGTATTATCCAAGAAGTGCAACCAGATGAGATTTATAATCTTGCAGCAATGAGCCACGTAAAAGTGAGCTTTGACACACCAGAATATACTGCAAATGCAGACGGACTAGGAACTTTGAGACTTTTAGAAGCTATCCGAATTCTTGGAATGAATGATACTGTGAAAATTTATCAAGCCTCTACAAGTGAGCTTTATGGCGATGTGCAAGAAGTTCCACAGACAGAAAAAACACCATTTTATCCACGTAGCCCTTATGCTGTTGCAAAAATGTATGCTTATTGGATAACAGTCAATTATAGAGAGGCTTATGGTATGTTTGCATCAAATGGAATTTTGTTTAACCATGAGTCGCCAATTAGAGGCGAGACTTTTGTTACCCGAAAAATTACCCGTGCCGTAGCCAAAATAGTTCTCGGAATGCAAGATAAATTATATCTTGGAAATATGTCGGCAAAGCGAGACTGGGGACACGCAAAAGACTATGTGCGAGCTATGTATCTTGTCTTACAACACAATACTCCCGACGATTTTGTAATTGCTACTGGCATAACCACCGAAGTTCGTGAGTTTGTTCGTTTGGCTTTTGCCGAAGTTGGTGTTCACATAAAATTTGAAGGCAAAGGTGTTGATGAAAAAGGTATTGTTGCCAAAATAGAAAAAGATGAGAAATATAAAGACTTGTATAAGCATGTAAAAGAGGGTGATACGCTTGTAGAAGTAAATCCTAAATATTTTAGACCAACAGAGGTAGATTTATTAATTGGCGATGCCACAAAATCAAAAGAACTACTCGGTTGGACACCAGAGTATGATTTGGCATACCTAATTAAAGACATGGTAAACAGCGACTTAAAAGAAATGAAAAAAGATAGATATTTAAAAGAAGGTGGATACAAAGTTCTAAATTATTTTGAATAATTTTTGAAAAGATATAAAAAAAGCACCAATTTTTAGCTTTTGGCGGTTGGCAGTTAGCTATTGGCGTTTTTTGTCGCTTAGCGAAGTCAAGAGCCAAAAGCTAACTGCCAAAAGCCAACAGCTAAACAAATAAACCTTTTTTAGTATAGCTTAATCATAATATAATTCAATATGTATTTAAAAATTCTCATTTTTTCCTTGTTTATTTGCTTATCATCTGCAAATTTATTTGCTCAAAACTCAACGATTGACAGCCTAATTTCTGCAACAAATAGTATTCCTGAAAATGAAAAAAGCAAACACTACGAAAAAATTGGTGATGCGTATTCAATAATATTTGATTATTCTAATGCAATAGAAAACTATAAGAAAAGTATTGAAATATCTTCCGATAAAAAACATAAAATTGGCATAAAAAATAAAATTGGTGGCATATACTTTTATATGAGTGATTATGATATGGCTATTGAATTTTTTAATGAAGCATTAATCAAGTCCGAAGAATTAAATGATACAGTTAATTTATCTTCTATTTTAAATAATATAGGAATTATTTATCAAAAAACTAATAATATTGAAAAATCTATTGAATATCTAAATAAATCGTTAGAATATAAGAAATTACTACAAGACTCAACAGGAATAGCAAATACCTATAACAACCTTGGCAATGCTTTTTATAAAAAAGACTTAGACAAATCGTTGGAATTATATAAAAAAGCTCTTGAAATAAGAAAAAAAATACACGATACTATTGGTATTGGACAGAGTTATAATAATATTGGATTAATTTATTTTCAGCAAGACAACAACTCAGAAGCCATTAAATATTTTGAATCTGCTCTTAAAATAAAAAAAATAACCAACGACCCTAAAAGTATTGCAATAACATTAAATAATATTGCAGAAGCACTTTTGCAGTTAAAAAAATACTCCGAAGCAATAAATTATAGCTACAGAAGCTTAGAAATCGCTAAAGGTATTGAAGCTCTACTTCAAATAGCAAATGCTTACACCACACTTTCAAGTAGTTACGAAGGAACAAATGATTACAGAAATGCTTATAAATTTCATAAATTATATAAGACAACAACGGATAGTATTTTTAATTATAAAAGCCAGAATAAAATAGCACAAATAGAAACCCTATATCAGTTAAACAAAAAAGAGCAAGAAATAAAAATTGATAAACAAAAAATTCAACTCCTTGAAAAAGAGAACAAACTAAAACAAATAACTCAATATTTTTTTATTGCTGGTATAATATTGTTTATTATTATCGTTTTTATTGTTATTTATACTCTAATACTTAGAAATAAAAATACAAAACAAAAATTAATTATTTCTAAAGAAGAAAAACAAATTCAAGAATTGAAAATTGAAAAACAAAAATTAAAAATAGAGAAACAGAACTTGGAAAACAAGAAACTAAAAGATGAATTGGAACTAAAAAAGAGAGAATTAACATCAAAAGCAATGATGTTGATAAAAAACAACGAAACTATTTTAAATATCCTTAACGAAATTAACGAAATAAAACAAAATACAAATACAGAGACAATAAAAAAAATTAATAATATTATAACAAAATATAAAATTTCTAAAAATAACTTTAACTGGCAAGAATTTAAAATGTTATTTGAAGAGGTGCATCAAGATTTTTATCATAAACTAACTATAAAATATAGTAACCTTACACCAGCTGAAATAAAATTATGTGCCTTTTTACGACTCAATTTATCTACAAAAGAAATTGCTGCAATAACTTTTAAAAGCCCAAGCACCATAAAAACTACCCGAAAAAGATTACGAAAAAAACTAAATCTTACTACTGAAATAAACCTTATTTCTTTTTTGTCAAAAATTGGGTAAAAATAGTTTTATTTTGCAACATTCTTATTTTTAAGGATAAAAATATAATTTTCTATTTTAAAACTCAATATACCCCCCTTTTGTCCCCCCTGTATTTTTGCCCTCCCCCCTTTTGTCCCCACAAATAAATTGCATTTTCTGTTTTTTTACCGTTTTTTTGTAATATAATTTTTAATGATTCAAAATCATGTTAGAAGAAAACGAAATGAACTTTGACGAGGAGTTTAAAAAATATTTACAAAAAGAAGACAATAGACTAAAGGCTATGATAAAATTAGCAGATATTTTAAAAAACTCAAATGTTCAGAATTATGAAGAAGAAGAAAATATAGATACAATAAACTCAAAAGATAAAAAAATATAATTTTTTTTCATAATTTTAGGGGGTTGTGAAGCTGTTGTTCTTCGGAATGCAGCTTCACTTTTTTAAAAGGGCATACCTACCCAAGTCTCGGCGTTACTCAAAATATTTAAAATCTTCATTTACAACAGTAAACTCAAAACTTAAATATTTTGAAAACCTTGATATTTGATGTTTTAGGAGTGCCCTAAACTTTAAACATAAAATCTACTCCGAGAAATGTGTTTTTACCAAACACGGCTTTATCAGCAATTCCGAAAGAAAATTTATAATATCATAAGTTCCTGAAAATTAAAGATAAAGAAGTTTTTATTAAAAATAATTTTCTTTTTATTTAACAAAAAAAGTGTTCTTTTTTTGCATTGATATATTTTTTATTTAACTTGCGTAATGAAAAAAACCGTAATTAAGTCTCAAAGTAAAAAAAAGAGAAAAAGAAAATCAAGTTGCAAATACCGTTTGAAAAAGCATGAAAAGTATCAGTTAATCTGCACTATATTTGTGGTAATTAAACGTCAATTTCCAGATTTATTTCTGCAAATTTCAAAACTGCCAGATTATAGAAAAAGACCTCAATATGAAGTTAAAGAACTTATATTTAGTGGTTTATTAATGTTTTTGTTTAAGCAAAAAACAAGGAATGACGCAGATAATGTGTCTAAGAACCTTGATTATCAAGATAACATGAAGCGTATTTTTGGGGTGCGAGTGGCAGATATGGACACTGTTGATTTATTTCTTCGCAAATTAGAACCTGTTGAATTAGAATTAGTTAAACAGGCGATGTTTCGTGAACTATTAAAATCAAAAGTTTTACAAAAATATAGGTTTGCGGATAAATTTTATATGTTGGCAATTGATGGAACAGGGCTTCAAAGTTTTGATTATGAGCCTTATCCTGGCTGTCCGTTTAAGAAATATAAAAGTGGAAAAAAGGTCTGGACGACTTATGTTTTAGAAGCCAAAATAATAGGAGCAAACGGATTTTCACTTTCGTTGGCAACCGAATGGGTTGAGAATCCTACCGACGAAAAATTTGATAAGCAAGACTGTGAATTTAAGGCGTTTAAACGTATGTCTGAAAAATTAAAAAAGAATTTTCCTCGCTTGCCTTTGGTTATTTTATTGGATGGATTGTATCCCAAAGAGCCAATTTTTTCTATCTGTAAAAATAATAATTGGAGCTATATTATTACGCTAAAAGACAAGAGTTTAAAGAGTGTTCAGGAAGAAATTGCAGACCAACTACTTTTTAAAAATTATCAATTAGCAAATAATTTAACGGCAGACAGAACACATTGGTTAAAAAATGATTATAAATTTTTTGAAAGTATTGAATATAAGAATCAGAACTTGTTTGTTTTAGAGACTTTATTTGAAAAGAAAGTAATGACTTTGATTTCGCTAATATTTTTACCCGTTAATTGAATATTGTTATTTATTTGAAATCCAGGTTATTATAATTTTAAGTTTAAAAAAAAATACTAAAATTAAAATAAAATAAAACGACCAAACAAGATATTGATTATCTTAGATAATATAAATAACTGAATATCATTATACTATTTTTTAATTCAAATAATGAGTTTTAAAATTAGCGAAATCAAAGTAATGAAATAGAAAAAACTCGTTTTGTTCATGTTACTGATATAAAGGTAGATAAACAAAATGCACATAAAATGAGTCGGGCAGGAAGAATGCGGTGGAAAATAGAAAATGAAGGTTTTAATAATCAAAAAAATAATGATTATAATTTGGCACATAAATTTTCCAGAACAAATTTTAATGCAACAAAAAATTATTATCAACTACTACAAATTGCCGATATTATTAATCAACTAACCTATAAATCAAGCTCTATGGGCAAAAGAATAAAAAAATATGGACTGACAATAAAATCTATTATTGCTGAAATTTTTAGTTATATTAAATCATATCCATTTGAAAATGAAAAATTATTAGAAGAAATTTTGTTGCTTAAAACACAATTAAGATATTAGATTTAATGTAAATAGAGATACTCTGCTCACTAATTCAGAGGAGAATCAAGAAAAAATAAAAGGAGGTAAATTATGTAAAACTAAATATAAAATATATTAACTACTGATTTTTCAGTAGAATGATATTGTATTGCCTTTATTTTATGACAAGTTTTTAAAATATATTTTAATTTTTCTTTCGGAATTGCTGGCTTTATTTAAAAATTGGCTACCCACGTAAGGTTGGACTAAATTGATTTTCAACGATTTGTCGTGGCAAGCGTGGACGCTTGCCGCATAGTTGATTATGCGTAAAGCGTCCACGCTTTACACGAATTTCATTGTCCAACTTTACGTGGGTAGCCTAAAAATTAGTTTGATAAAAAAATAACAAAGCTGTTTAAAAAATCAAAAAAAACCTTAAAATCAAGGTTTTAATAATTTACACCCCTTTTTGTCCCCTTATAAAAATTGCTTTTTTAATTTCTTTACTGTTATTTTATATTTTCAAATAAAACATTAATCAATTAATCAAATAAATTTAGTTATGAAAAAAACCACACTATTATCAATCTTTGTCTTTTGTATTTTTATACTTAATGCACAAATAGACAAAAAAATGACTATTGTAGAAATAGGAACAGGTGTAGATTGTAGCTACTGTCCAGCAGCAGCAAATGGAGCAGAAGAGCTATTAACCAATTTTGGAGAAACAGTAGCTATTATTGAATACCATCAATCTTTTCCTTTTTACATAAGTGCATCAGGCGACAGATACGACTACTATGAAATGCCCGGAACACCTACCGCACTATTTAATGGAGGAACAAAAACACCAGGAGGAGGAGATGCTTCTACGTCTAATTACTCATATTGGACATCTCAATATAATTTTTACAACATTGGAACTACTTCTTTTGACTTAGATATTAACATCAACTTTTTGAATGCAAGCACTTATAAAGTTACTTTAACCATAGATAAAGTAGCAAGTTACTCTGACGTAGATGTAGTAACACATTTAATATTAACAGAATCTGGAATTGAATACGAATGGGAAGGAATGAGTGAACTCAACCATGTTGCCCGAGGAATGTATCCTGATGCTAACGGAACTACATTAAATCTAACAAACGACCAACAAGTTATAGAATTTACAATAACCATAGAAGACGATTGGGACATTAGCCAATGTGAATTTGTTGCATTTATTCAGGATAATTCTACACAAGAAGTCCTGCAAGGAGTAAAACAAAACATGGACAATGTAGGTATTGAAACACAACAAATTGAATATATTAATATATATCCAAACCCTTCAAGTGGAACTTTTACTGTAACAAACCCACAAGGTTTTAAAAACCTTGTGGGTTTAGAAATAACCGACATTACTGGAAAAATAATTTACATGACAAGAGGGCATGCCCCCATGCAGATTGATATATCAAATCAACCAGCAGGAATTTATTTTATCAATATAAAAACAGAAAATAAAATTTATACCGAAAAAATAATAATACAATAGTCTAAACCATGATTTGCTTGATTAAAAGATTTAACATGATTTTTAAACAGCTTTACTGTTCTTTTATCAAGCTAATCCTAAAATCAAGCAAATCAGGGTTAAGACAACTAATTTCTAATTTCTAATTTTTTAAATAATGAACAAATTTTTACTAACAATAGGAACGCTATTTTTATTAGTAGTAGCAGTAAATGCACAAAAAGGCATAGTAATTAACGAAAGTTTTGAAGGAACATTCCCGCCAACAGATTGGGCGAATTTTCACGAAGGAGGAGGAACTGAAGAATGGGAACAAAGCGACTATTGGCCCGTTACAGGAACTTATTGTGCAAGAGCAGGATGGGACTAAGGTGTTAATAATTTTATGTTTTTATAATAAAAGTTCCCCCAGTTTTTA
>JAOZQN010000058.1 GCA_029932195.1 Bacteroidales bacterium
TGCCGTTTTTGTAATATATTCACAACCAGCTAATTACAACTCCGAAACTTCAGTCTTTAATGTTCTTTTTATTTGAAAAAAAGATATTTTTGTAAAAATAAAAATCTAATATTTTATAAAATGAAAAATACTTTTTTGAAAATAACAGTAATAATAATATTGCTTATCACCTTTTTTTTAGGGAATTTGTATTCACAAAACAGAGTATCTGGAATTGTGTATAATACTGAAAATAAAACTCCTCTGTCCGAAGCAAGTATCTATTTTCCAGACCTACACAAAGGGACAACGACAAATAATAGCGGTAATTTTATATTTGAAGACATAGCATCTGGCGAATTTGTTATGTTTGTGAGTTTTCTTGGTTACAAAAATAAACTCATTAAAATTCAGACAGATACGGTAAAAAACGAAATAATTATCTTTTTGGAACAAGAGACATTTCAATCGCAAGAAATAGTTGTTTCGGGAAGTCGTTTTTCGTTGCAACACGAAAATGCTATTGAGGTAAATAGCTTAAAATTATCGTTGTTGAGTCAAAATCAGGCGAATTTATTTGAGCAAATAGCAGAAATTCCTGGAGTAGATATAATTTCTAAAGGAGGAGGTATTACTAAACCAGTTATCAGAGGTTTATCCAACACAAATATACTTTTTATTGATAATGGAATAAAAATGGAGAACTTTCAATTTTCTGAAAATCACCCATTTATAGTAGATGAGTTTGGAGTAGAACGGATAGAGATTATAAAAGGTCCTGCGTCGTTGCTGTATGGCTCTGATGCTGTGGGAGGTGTGCTTTTTGCTGTGCGAGAAAAACCACCACACGGAAATAAAATAACGGCTGATTATTCGCTTCAGTATTATGATAATTCAAAAGGCTGGCATTCTAGCATGGGTGTGCAAGGCTCTAAAAATAAGGTTCATGCAGGAATTAGAGCAAGCGTAAAATCTCATCAAGATTATACCGACGGAAATAATACACAAGTCGCAAACACAAGATATAATCAAAAATCGGTGAAGACTGTTTTTGGCTATTCGCACAAAAAAGGAAATTTTGATTTATATTACGATTATACCGATATGCAGTTGGGTATGTGTATTTTACCTGCCGTAAATGCGACAACTGATAACAGTAGAAAAAATCAAATTTGGTATCAAGGTTTGTCAAATCATGTTTTGTCGGTTAAAAACAAATTGTTTTTTAATAAATTAAAATTTGATATTAATACTGCCTTTCAGTCAAACAATCGGACTTTGCAAACTTCGGATTTAATGTCTCAGTTTCAGATGGTTGATATGTTTTTGAATACTTTAAGTTCAGAAATAAAATCTACTTATTCGTTTAAAAATAGCGAAATAATTGTTGGCACACAAAATATGTATCAGACCAACAAAAATGCAGACGCACCAAATCATGTTATCCCTAACGCACAAATATTTGATATTGCAGGTTTTACATTGTTTACTTCAAATTTTGGTGAAAAATTTCATTTTCAAACAGGTTTGCGTTACGATTATAGAAATATAAAATCGGAAATAGAAATAACAAATACAGAGATAGATAAGTCATATAAAAACATGAGTTTCTCTTCTGGTTTTACTTATCAGTTTACCGAAAAATTGCTTTTGCGAACTAATTTTGCCTCTGCACACCGCTCGCCAAATATTGCCGAACTAACACAAGACGGAATGCACGGTGCTTACTACGAAAAAGGAGATCCAAACCTAAAAAGTCAGCAAAATTATGAGCCAGATATTAGTCTGCATTATCATTCAGATAAATTTATTTTTGAGGTTTCAGGATTTTATAATCAGATTAAAAATTATATTTTTTTACAAGAAATTGAAATAGACACAACTATTCAAACACCTTCTCCATTAGTTCCTGTTTATCAATATTCTCAAACCAATGCGAATATTTATGGACTTGAGACTGGAATAAAAATTATGCCATTAAATTTTGTTAAAATCTATTCAAATTATGCTTATTTATCTGCCAAACAAGAGAATGGAGAGTATTTGCCTTTTATTCCTCAAAATAAAATAAATTCTAATGTTGAGTTTTTTTCAAAAAAAATATTATCTTTGGAAAATCCTTTTTTTTCAGTAAAAACAGTTTATGCTTTTGAACATAAAAACCCTGCTACTTTTGAAACAAGAACACCACAATATTTTATAACAAATATTTCTTTTGGAGCGGAAAAAAAGATAACAAAATATAGATTTTCTTTTTCATCTGGAGTAAATAATTTGTTTAATCAAAAATATATAGACCATCTTTCTACTTTAAAAGAGCTAAATTATTATCAAACAGGACGAAATATATATGTAAATTTTAAAATTAATTTTGAATGAAAATAGCAATCCCAACCAACGACCGACTTACTGTTGCCACAAGAACAGGCAGATGTAAAGAGTTTTTAATTGCCGAAATAAATGCTGACGATGTAAAATTAAATTACGTCAAAAATACACATACACATAATCACGACCACAGCCATAACCATTCGCAAGAAGAGCATAAACATTCTCATTCAGAAATAGTTGATGCTTTAGACGGGGTGGATTTATTATTATTGCTAAATATTGGCAAAAACCTAAAAAGAGATATTGAAGAAGGAAAAATATCTTATAAAAAAACATCGGAAACGAATATTGAAAAAATAATCTCGGAATACAGAAAGTAAGTCCACTCCGAGAAGTGTATTTTTGTCAAAATCAAGGCAGATATTAATTTTATGAATGGAGTTTACTTGTTGTAAATGAGTGTTTTAAGGTTTAGTTTGGCAAAAAAAACTTGCTGTAGTGGACTCAAAGTTTCATAAAAGAATGATATTATTCACTAATTTAATTTATTGATTTATGAAAAAACATTTTTTTTTAATTATCGTAATATTCGGGTTAATGAGTTGTGGCAATTCTGGATGGGAACAGGCACAAGAAGTAGGAACAATAAAGGCATATAAAGTCTTTATCGAAGAGAACCCAGAGCATAAAAATATTTCTTTAGCAAAAGAAATTCTTGACAGTCTTATTATTATAAAAGACAATGAGTTATATGCTCTGGCTTTAAAAGAAAATACTATTGAGTCGTTCAAAAAATATATTGAAAATAATCCGGAGGGAATAAATAATTTTATAGCAAGAATAAAGCTTGACGATTTACGTGAAAAAATTATGTTAGATTCGCTATGGCAAATAGCAATTAAAGAAAATACTTCTGAGGCTTACCAAAAATATATTGATAAAGCACCTGATAATGGAGACCGATGTAGAGAAGCCAAAGGTAAACTTACAGAGTTTTTTCAAGAAAAATTTAAAACAGAATTTAAAACAATTGCTAACTTTTACTCTAAAGACGATACAGATAGCTACACCGATTTTCTTTCAGAGAAACAATGTCATATGCTTTTAAACCAACCAACAGCCGAGGGAAGTAAAGATAAGATTTTAAAATATCCTTATGATGAGCAGGCATTAATAGACGATTATGGTCATTGGGAATTATTAAATCAATTTTCGGAGATGACAAAAATATTTACAAGGTTTATAGAAACTGGCGAAATCTCTGATGAATGCGAATTTTATTTTGAAGACGATTCTGTTATCCTTAATTTTTTCTTCTGTCCTGGTGGTTATTGTTATTATATGAACTTTAAATGGGAAAAAGAAAATGATATGTTTGTAATAACAGAATTAAGTATCTCATTACCAAGTTATATGTAAAAAACGTATTTCTTCATAGTAATATAGAACTATTCTTAAATACAGACAAAAATTATCTTTCTTATTAATCTAATTTATATAATAAGTTAAAGTGTCTAAAAAATCAAAACTTCACAAAATATAACATAAAAAAAATGAAAGACATTAGTTTAATCGTAGATTCGAGGATTAATTCCATTGGTTTAAAAGATAATTGAGTGTAATTACACATTCTCATAAATTAGAAAAAACATGAAAAACACACAAATATACAATTCTAAAAAAAATATAGCTATAAAAAACTTATCCGATGTTCAAGAAATATTTAAAGATATTACAGGACAACAGAATGTTAATATTGCTATAAATAAATTAATTAAAGATTATTTGCAAACAAAAATATTCCAACTAAAAATTCAAAATGTTCAATATGAGACAAAATGGGGTTTGACTTATTCCGAGTTTGAACAAAAATCTACTACTTGGGACAACGCATCAAGCTACGAAATAGAACAAGAATATTATAACTGGGGAGAAATTGTATCTGAAACAAACCATTTTAAAAAACTTATAGAACAATGGGTATAAATAAATTCAAAAAAGAATTATTAATTTATTTATCTGATTTTGAATTTGTTGAAGATATAAAAATAACTCAAAAAGATACAACTATAAGAATTAGAGTTTATTTACAAAATCAAATTTTGTTAAATATTTTTTATAATAAAGACTTAAAAATTCAATCATTTGCATTAATAAAAAATAATAGACGAATATGGGGACTTGACAAAGATAACAGATTTGGGTGGCACGAACATACTATTGAAAATCCAAACTCTCATAAAACAGTTGATTCACATACTATTAAAGAAATTGTAGATAAATGCAAAAAAAACATACTGACATTAAAACTTTACACAACATAAAAACAACATAAAATGAAAGACATTAGTTTAATCGCAGATTCGGGAATTCAATTCCATTCGTTTAAGATTAACTTGGGGCAAAAATCCCAAGCTATGAAACTCAGTGGTGATTTCTTCGAAAAAGAAGACGAAGATATTGATGGAAACAAAGAATATACCTTTGTGTTTCCTTACTATCACGAAAAAAAACAACGTTTTATTGAGCTTACTGACGAAATTCAGAAAGTAGCAATGGACCCAAACACAAGGGATATTGACGAAGATAAAATTCCAAGTCATTTGATGCACAAAATTTCGGAGCATAAAATTATTACTGTTCGTGCAAGAGAAGCTGTGCAGACTTTTGAAGGAATGTGGTTGCCAATACCTTATCTTAGAAAAAGTTACGATGGCAAAAAATTCCAACAAGGACCAGAAACTTGGGCAATGATTTGGTTTAGCCGAATTTCAGGAGTTGCAGTAGATGACGAAAACAGCAAATTTACACACAACGTAGTTCTTGCTTTTGATACCAAAACAAGTGACGAAAACGAGGAATATTTAACACCAACATCAAGAGATTCACAAAATTCTATTTTTGAATGTGCTACACATTGGCAAGATAATTTCCATTTTTGTGCAAGAAGTTGGGTTCAAGACTGGTTAAAATCTGAATTTGAAAAACGACAAAAAGCCGCTGGCAAAAGAACTGACGAGTATTTTTTCTTGCATACAGCATACTATCTTACTTTGCTAAAAGTTTTGGGAGCATCGGATACTTTTCCAAAAGCATCGTTGCATACCAACGAAATTGCAATTGATGTAGATTTAGTTCTTGATATTGGAAACTCCCGAACTACTGGAATTTTGATAGAATCGGCAAAAGAAGGGCAAATTTTTGAATTTACAGATGCTGTGCCTCTGGAACTCAGAGATATGACTTATCCAGACAGAACTTACAAAGACCCATTTGAAATGAGAATGGCATTTGTAAAATCTGATTTAGGAAAAGAATCGGCATTTATTATGTCGGGAAATCCAAAAGCATTTTCTTGGCCAAGTCTTGTGAGAATTGGACCAGAAGCGTCCAGGTTATCAGTGCTTAACACTGCCGAAAATTCAAATTCTATAATGTCGAGTCCAAAAAGGTATCTTTGGGACCAAGAAAAACGTGTTTTCCCTTGGACTTATATTTCTAAAACAGACGACCCTTTTGCAAAACCAGCACTTTATGGTCTTGCCGAATTATTTACAGAAGACGGCAAACTACTTGAAAAAGAACGTGCTAAATACGATGAAGACCCAGAAGACCACAAAAAACCTTATCCAGCAATGAACCCGTATTTCTCTCGCAGTTCGCTGATGACTTTTGCTATGGCAGAAATTTTTATGCAAGCAATTAATTTTGTAAACAGCTACGAATTTAGGCAACGACAAGGACAAGAGCATCTTCCACGAAAACTCAAAAGAATTGTGCTTACTTGCCCAACGGCAATGTTGCAGACAGAACAAATTATTCTTAGAGATCATGCAAGAGATGCATTATCAGCACTTAAGCAATATTTTGGAGCATCATTTATTGATAATAATTTAACAATTATTCCAGATGCTGACGATATTCGCCGAACTCCAGACCGCAAACAAGAATGGGCTTATGATGAGGCTACTTGTAATCAACTTGCTTTTATTTATGGCGAAATAAAAGATAGATTTTTGAATAATGCAAACTTATATATCAAAACTGTTGGTAAAAAACGGCACGACACACAATTTAACGAAGAACCAGCCGTAACAATGGCAAGTGTGGATATTGGTGGAGGCACAACTGACTTAATGATAGCATCTTATCAGGCAAATCCGAAAGCAAATATTTCTGTGCTAACTCCAGAGCCAATGTTTTGGGAAGGTTTTAATCTTGCAGGTGACGACATCGTAAAACGTGTTATTGAGCGAGTTGTATTGCCTACAATAAAAGATTTTGCAGATAAAAAAGGTTGCAACAGCACAATTAATGTGATGAATTTCTTATTTGGACCATATCTCGGCAGAACTACGGCAAAAGATAAATTGATGAAAAAACAATTTGCAAATCAAATTGCCATTCCATTAGCCTTTGATATTCTGCAACATACAGCAGAAGAACGTCCTAACGAGGTTCGTGATTTTGATTCATTCTTTATGAGTTATCCTCGTCCTAATAAAAAATTAATAGCTTATGTAAATGACGAATTTATTAAAAATGGAGCTACCGATTTTGATTTAGAAAATATTACCTGGGAACTAAATAATGTAGGAACAAACAAGGTTGTAAAAGACGTTGTAGAAAAAATGATTGGAGACCTCAGCGGAATTATTGCTCAATATAATTGTGATTATGTATTGCTTTCTGGACGACCTTCTATGTTGCCTGTAATCAAGGATTTATTCTTGAAATTCCTACCAGTTACTCCTGATAGAATTGTGCAAATGGGACGTTACAGAATAGGAACATGGTATCCATTCTCGGAAGATACTGGTGTGATTAAAGACCCAAAAACTGCAGTAGCAGTAGGTGCAACAGTTGCCTTGATGGCAGGTAGTTTGCGACGTTTGGAAGATTTTACTTTGGATAGCACATTATTAAAAGAGCGTTTTGATTCAACAGCCGATTATATTGGCGAATACGATGTTAATAAAGCTCAGCTAAAAGAGGTGTTTCTTGACCCATTTACTGACAACAAAAAAATCCAATTCTTTGGACACATGTTACTCGGAATGAGACAAATGCCAACTGATGATTGGATTTCTTCGCCAATGTATAAACTGACTTATGCAACTCACGAAGCTGCTAAAAAACTCAAAGACCGTGAGCCACTAACTTTTGATATTGAAAGAGACCCACGTAACAAAGAACGTATCAAGCCGCTACGAAATATTATGGATAAAGAGGGTAAAAAAGTTCCAGCAACCGACTTAAAACTCACTCTCCAATCTCTTGCCGACGAGCATGGATATTGGATGGATACTGGTATTTTCTTAATACAATTATTTGATAAATAGGATTTTAAATATTCAGGGTTTTGCTTTTGGTGAAACCCTGATATAATATGTTTTGGCATTTTTGTGAATAATATTTCCAATCCAAAATACAAATTTATGGATTATTACAAAAAGAAAATACTACTTATTAATACTATAAGTAATTCAATACTTACAATACTTTTATTACTTCCATTCTTTTTTTTAGCATTGTTAATTAATTATAATTGCTCGTATATTGGGGCAAAATTATCCATATCTTTTATTCCCTCTTTTATTTATATTCGCATATTAAAAAGATTTATATTTATAAGATTGATAAATAAAATTATTATAAATGCTCCAAATCCGAGAAAAATGTATTGGAAACTAAGGTTGTTAAGTGATAATTTTACTAAAAAATATCCTACTATTCCAGAGTTTACAGATAATAATGTTTTTATACCAGAAACTAAAATTTTTAGAGATAGGATAACTAAGAATGTTCGTTTAAATTTTAGAAAAGACAGGATTACAGTATTTAATAAATTTGGAAAATATATTACTATAAAAAATGAAGATATAAATGAAATAAAAATATCTGCAAAATTTACAAATGATTTGAGATATGTCCAAACATATATAGGTTTTGAGGTGTATTACAATGCGAATAAGAAAAAAGAACAAACGTATATTGGAAGTAGTATTGATTATGATATAGATGAGTTGGACCAGTTTATAGAAAAATATAAGAATGACAAAATAATCAAAAACGAAAATTAAAAGCACAGTTCGTAAATGAATTATTTTATGACAATTCTATAAACTTGCTTATTCAAGATTAAGATTACATTTTTTTAGAATATAATTTCGCTGTTCCAATGCAATTTTATGAAAATAAAACCATTTTAAGTCTTTTTTATCAGTAACATCTCCTTTTATTATCTCCATTTTGTCGGGTAGCGAAACAAATTTACGAGAGATATTTATCGCCTCTTTTTCCCACTGTTTGTGGTTGTAATAAAATCCTATTTCTGGAAATATCTTTTGATAATACTCAAACTTTTCTTTTGCAGAATAGACCTCATATTTTAAGCAGTCAATTAATTTGTTTTCAAAACTGCTCCAGTTATTTTCTCCGTTATTAAAGTCTAATAAAATATTATAAATAGTTTTTGCTGCTTTATAAAACTCCTCAAAATTATCTCTAATAACTTCTTTATTTGATTTTGCGTAAGTATATTTCCACTTTAAAAACGATAAGTCTGGATACGAATGTGCTTCGGCATGACCAATATCTGGTAAAATATCATGCCCTAATTGTTCAAAAAAATTAAATTCGTTCCAATCATTATCTTGCCAGATTGCAATGTTTTCAATATCATTATGTTGAGAACTATGAATACCCGAAAATCCTTGATGTGCCCAAGTATCAGCAAAAGTATGAATGGCAATTCCAAGACTAATAAGATTCTCTATTTTATTTGAATTTATTTTAAATCTCCTTAACGAAAAATTAATTAAATCGTTGGCTAACGGAGAGTTAGGTTGTGTTACGTAGTCAAAATCTACACTTTTTTGATATGCTTTTGGTGGCAAAAAATGAAATGGTATATATATTTTGTATTGAACCGATTTTTTAAAGTCATTTAGAAACTGTAAACCCTTGTGAGCCGTGCAAATAGGATCAAATTTACCGTCTATATGTCTTGGATAGTCTATTTTTAAATCACCTTCTATTTTTATATCACTATAAATTGTTGCATCATCTACATACTGTGACGCATAAGCAATTATTTGAGAGTCAGCGGGAGAAAATCCAGCTTTTTCGCTAATTAATCTTATTGCTGAATAATGAAAATCTATTTGCATTTTTTTGTTGGTTGTTGTTGGTTAGTTGTTAGTTATTGGTTGCTGGTTATTTTTAGTTTGTTGTTTTTACAATATTTGATACCAGTAACTAAGAACCAACAACTAACAACCAATAACCAATCAACCACCAATCTTGTTTCGCATCGTCTGTAAATTTTAATTGATATTTCATAACTGGGGCTGAATTTCTTTTTTTATTTCGTTCCACGAATATAACTTACTTTCGTTGTTCTCAATTTTAATCAATCGTCTATCAATTTCAAGTTGTTGTTTCGTTGTAAATTCAGACAAGTCTGGTTTATTTAATATATCAATATAATCAAATGATTGCATTAATTCTAATATGAAATTTATTTTATTATTTTCCTTTATATTTATTGTTATTTCCATAATTTTTTATTTTAAATTTGTTAAATACCAACCTTGTTCGTCAAAAATCATTGTTTCTTTGTAACCAAAAGTTCGTAAAATTTCGGCTTGTTCTTTCAAAAAAGAATCTACTTCGTGTGGTTTGTGGGCATCAGAATTTACGGTGAAATTTATCCCTAATTCCTTACTACGCTTGATAATAAAATCTGCTGGGTGAAAATGTGGAAGTAATTTTTTCATATAACTTCTGCTGTTCATTTCCAAAATGCAATTGCTTTTTGCAATTGCATCTAAGGTTTCAAAAACTATATTTTTATACCATTTTTCTTCTGGATTGAAAAAAGCATTATTTTTATTAAATTTTAGTATCAAATCTAAATGTGCGATAATATCTGGTGGGTCTTTTTCAATCATTTTTATTATTTGATGATAATAGAAAATAACCATTTTTTTTGTATCTCCACTAAAAATCTCATCAATTCCTTTTTGGAACTTTTCAGGAGTGTCATCAAAATCAAAATAATCTGTGTAGTTAAATTTGCCAAGAAAATGCACACCTCCAATTGTGTAATCCAGTCCGAGATGCTTAAAATTACTTGGACTTGAAATTCCATCAATAAAATCAGACTCCATTCCTTGATAAATTTTTATCTGCCCATCGTATTTTTTTTTCAAAATTTTAATTTCAGAAAAATATCTTGTTAGGTTTTCATAATTAGTATTCCACCACGATTTAAAAGGCACAGGCGAATGTCCCGAAAATCCAAGAGCATACATATTTCTGCTAATCGCCTCTTTTACATAGTTTTCTGGATTAAGTTTTCCGTCGCACCATTTGCTGTGTGTATGATAATTTGTGTAAATCATGAGAATTTAAAGTATTTAATTTTTAGTCTTAAGTTTTTAATTGGTTCTCGCCTAATTATGAATATTATAGTAAAAATGCAAATCAAATGATACTTTAATTATTCTTCTTTTTCATAAAATTCATTTTTATTGCCATTGAGTCTTGTATTTCTATTAATGAAATTTTTGTATCCGAAATAAAAATTAACTTTGTTCTTATTTTATAATTTGATTGCTCATCAAAAATATTTAGAACTGTTCCATTTTCTTCAATATTCCAAATTCCATAAGTAGTATCTCCCCAAATTTTCCCCGAAAAAGTTTTATCTGCTTTAAAAATAAGCGTTGTTGTGGTTGTTATTTCTTCTACTGCTTTTGCAAAGCCATTTTCTGACACAATGTCTTGATTTGTAGTGATTGAAGTCATAGTCCATTCTCCGAGTATTACTTCATTCGGTTCAATATTATTACACGAAATAAAAAATAATATCAAAAATATTGAAGTTATTATTTTAAAATATGTGAATTTTATTTTATTCATAGAAAATAATTTTTATGCAAATGTATAAAAAAAATAAAGAATGAAGAATTGATTTACTTATATCATAAAAAAAATCACCCTCTCACTTTAAGTGAGAGGGTGAATAGATACTAATTATTTTGTCTTGCTCTCACTTCAAGTGAAATGGTGATTTTCAATTATCTCCCACCTCCTTGTGTTTTTCCTTTTTTAGGAGTGGTGTTATTATTATCTGTGTTATTGGTATCGTCTGTGGTTGTGTTGCTTGCAGGTGTTGTAGAGGCATCTAAAATGCCCAACATTACTGAGCATGAAGGCGTAAAAATTGCAACCGAAAATAGTAACACAAGCCCAAGAGCTATATTTTTTTTAATTTTCATAATTTTAAAGATAAAGAGTTATAATTTATTCACCCGCTCACTTTAAGTGAGCGGGTGAATTTAAACAGAAGTTTGATTATTTAGATTTAGTTTTAGATTTATTTCCTTTTTCATTAACAAACTGCATAACTTTCTTTTGCAAATCGCCACTTTCTTTGTGAGCAATAATCATTTGATTGATTTCTGCAGGTGAGTATGCGTTTACGTGTTGTTCTGAAATTGCTGTTGGTGAAGGCGAAGGGTCGTTTTGATTAGGTTGTTTGTTTATTATCACAGTTCTTTTAGTTGAAACTCCTTCTACTACTCCGTTTGTTACAGTAAATGGATCTCCATTTTCTTTTGTGTACCAGAAATAGTTGTTTTCTTCGTCAGATTCTTCAATAACATCAAAACCATCAGCAATACAAACAAAATAGTATGAACCATTTAGAGATGCTGGCATATCGTAAGCAAAATTAAAGCCTGTTTCTGAACCGTACATAGCTTCTGATGCTGATTGTCCACTTGCTAAGTCAAAATAGTTAAACCAGTTTTGAACACCAAATTGCATATCTGCGTCTGTTAAAGCACCATCTTCTCCATAAGCACCATAATCATCTGAATAATAGTCAAATATAAGAATATTGTAATCGTCTGCATCGTAGGCATTATAATATAAATATACAAAATTCCAGTCTTTATCGGCTGTTAGTTCTTGTCCTGTGTTATATACATCATAGCCCATTAATTTTCTTGCTAGTGGTTCTCCTGGATAATCAGTATCTTGCACATCAGAAGTCATCCATGCAGTAAGGTCGTAATTTGAATCATCTATTTCTTCTGGATCTCCTGCTTCGCCTGTTCCTACAAATGCAGAGAAACAAAAATCGCTTGTTACAAAATAATTTTGGTCAACCCAAAGGTAACCTGCATCTCCCCAACTTGTTCCCCAAGAGTTTACAACTTTAAAAGATCCGTTTGGTCCTTTGCTGTCGTCGTACCCTCCGAGTATCATTGCGTGATATGCGTGGTCTCCTGTGTATCCATAATCCTGGAAATCAAGAACTGCGTCGCTGCTTGCGTCCATAAATTGGTCTCCAAGTTTTGCTCCAAAAACAACTGCTCTTCCATTTGCAAGATAGCCTTTAATTGCAGCTTTATCTACGTCTATTTCTCTGTAATTTTCTATTTTATTTTGGTTTGCGTTGGTTGTCCAACCTGCTTCTGGTGAGCTTGAGCAGTCTCCAAGTTCGTCGTAAGGCACTACACTTTCTGTAGCAATACCACGAGAAACCATTATATCTAATGCCGACTGGAAACTTGTTCCGTTACAGTCTTCTCCTTTTGTAGAATTATCAATTGCCCAAAAAAGGTCTTTTGCACTATAATTATTACTTCCACCTGCTTTTCTGTCTAAGAATCCTCTTAGGTTGTATCCACAAGCCCAGGCTACGCATGTTCCGTAAGCTCCCTGATTTCCAATACTTGGGAAATAGTTTAATAAATCTACACTTGAAGGTAAGTCTCCACTTCCAAATTGTGTTCCTAAGTTTATATCATCTTCAAGGTTGTCGCTGTCTTCGTCTCCATACCAGCCAAGTTCGTGTGCTAAATCATTTTCCGTTTCAGGGGTGCAAGATTGCATCATTAAAAGTGGAAAACTTAATAACATAATAAAAATAAATAAATTCGTTTTTTTCATTGTTTTTGAGGTTAAAGTGTTAATAATTTGGTTTATTGTTGAATTGCTTTATTGTTAAATTGTTATAAAAATATTTCAATAATAAAACAATATTTAACAATTCAAAAAGTATTTAAAATTCTAATATAATATTCTCTTTTGTAGATAAAAAACAATTTTCTTGCACAAAAATTGTTCCTTCTTTTAGGGTAATATTTTCAATATCTGGTTTTTTTGCAAAATTTGTATTTTGAAATACCACCTTATTATTAAACGTAGATTCGTTAAATTTCGTATTAAAATTAAAATTTACATCTGTAAAATTTATTAAAGTATCGGAATATATCCTTATAAAATCAGCATTTCCCGAAAAATTAGAATTGTTAAAATATGTTTCGTTGTGGAAAATAGTGTAATTTGTGGTAAAATGTGAGTTTAGTTTTAAATTGTAAAAATTTGTGTATCCGTAGAAATTACAGGCACTATAATTTGCTTTTAGCATAAAAAAAGTGCTACTAAAATTAGTGCTAGAATTAAATACTGAGTTCATAAAACTTACTTCGCCGTAAAAAGACGAATGTGTAAATTTTGCTTCTCCATTAAAAGTAGTATTGTTGAAAAAGTTTTTAGAATGATTAAAAATTGCTCCTTCAAAAGATACTGTTTTTTCAAATGTAGATTTACTGAAATTTGTAAGTCCTTTAATTTCAACTTGTCTAAAATTAAGCTCTTCTTTAAAATTACATTCACTAAATGTTAGATTTTTCTCAAAAATTGCAAGATAACCTTTTTTTGTCTCTTCGTCGGTAGTAAATGCTGTAATTTTTCCTTCAAACTGGCATCTCACAAAAGTTACCGAACTTTCAATATCTGCTATAATTACATTTTGCGTGCGGGCATATTTATTTTTTACTTTCGTAAAATCTAAATCTCCTTTGATAGTTTTATCTACAAGCAAGACATTTTGTTCTGTATTCAGCATTTCTATAATTTGCTCTGCTGTAACCTCATCACCAAAATTATTATTCGTGCTTGTATTACAACTAAAAGCAAAGGTAATTAAAATAATTATAAGAATGTGTGTTTTTTTCATATAAATTAGAGTTGTCGTGTTTTTTAGTTATCGTGTTGTTGTGTTGTTGAGTTTTTGAGTTTTGAGTTATCGTGTTATTAGTTTTTGAGTTGTCGTGTTTTTTAGTTATCGTGTTGTCGTGTTATTGAATTTTTTAGTTGTCGTGTTATTCGTTTTTGAGTTGTTGTGTTATTGAGTTGTCATGTTGTTCGTTTTTGAGTTGTCATGTTTTTGAATTGATAATTTTCGTTTTGCTTCTCTATACGCTTTGCGTAACTTTCAACACGATAACTAAAAAACACGATAACTCTCAACACGATAACTCAAAAACACGACAACTCAAAAACACGACAACTCAAAAACTTAATACTGTTCTTTTTCGTTTGGGAAATCTACTTTTTTTACGTCGGAAATATAATTTTTCACAGCACCTTTCATCTCTTCGTGGAGGTTGTGGTATCGTCGTAAAAAGCGTGGAGAAAACTCTTGGGTAATTCCCATCATATCGTGAAAAACAAGTATTTGCCCATCTACCTGACTACCTGCACCAATTCCTATTGTAGGAATTTTTAGTTCTGTGGTAACTTTTGCGGCAAGTTTTGCAGGAATTTTTTCTAAAACGAGGGCAAAACAACCAGCTTGTTCTAAAATTAATGCGTCTTCTATTAATTTTTCTGCTTCGTGTTCGTCTTTTGCTCTAACTGTGTAAGTTCCAAACTTATGGATAGATTGCGGAGTAAGTCCGAGATGTCCCATAATTGGTATTCCGGCAGATAAAATTCTATTTACCGATTCTATAATCTCCACTCCACCTTCTATTTTAATTGCATGAGCACCAGTTTCTTTCATAATTCTAATTGCCGAATGCAAAGCCTGTTTGGAATTTCCCTGATAAGTTCCAAAAGGCAAATCTACAACTACCAATGCACGCTCAACCGCTCGTACTACCGAACTTGCATGATAAATCATTTCGTCCAAAGTTATTGGGAGCGTGCTTTCGTGCCCTGCCATAACATTTGCGGCAGAGTCGCCCACGAGAATTGCGTCTATTCCTGCTTGGTCAACTATTTTTGCGGTAGAATAATCATAAGCCGTTAGCATAGATATTTTTTCTTCCTGAACCTTCATATTTTGAAGCACATGAGTTGTTACTCTTCTAACATTTTTAAATACAGACATTTGTGTGTTTTTTTGTTGTTAATTGTCAATGGACAACTAATTTTAGAAATTTTTAAATTAAGATTTAATATTTCATAGACAATTAGTTTAATTCACAAAGATAGTATTTTTTTTTATTTTAAAAATTACTTTTAATTTAAAATTCTTTTATTACTTTTGAACTCGTTTATAAATGATAATTTGTAAGCAATAGCTAACTACTTAGTGTCTGGACGGAAATAGATAACAATTTATATATCAAATAAATACAAGGCTAAATCAATTTGAATGTTTAAAAACAAAAAAAGATAAAACACTGATAATCACGGTGTAAAAAAAACAGACAATGCTATAAGTTTGTAAAATACAAAACATTCAAACCAATTTAACAAGATAACACACTGTATGATTGCTTATTACCTATTTCCGTCCAGAGACTACTTATATATTAAATAAATCAATAAATTAGGTAAAACTATGTACGGAAAATTAAAAAATTTTTTAGCAGAGGAAATACAAAGCATTAAAGATGCAAGTTTGTATAAAAACGAAAGAATTATTACAACGCCACAGGGAGCAGAAATAACTCTAACAACTGGCGAAAAAGTTTTAAATTTTTGTTCAAATAATTATCTTGGGTTATCGTCTCATCCGAAAGTAATTGAAGCAGCAAAAAATGTTTTGGACACGCACGGATACGGTATGTCGTCTGTCCGATTTATTTGTGGAACGCAGGATATTCACAAAAACTTGGAGGATAAAATTTCCAACTTTTTTGGAATGGAAGACACCATATTGTATGCCGCCGCTTTTGATGCCAACGGAGGAGTTTTTGAACCTCTTTTTACAGCCGAAGACGCAATAATTTCTGATGAATTAAATCATGCCTCAATTATTGACGGAGTTCGTTTGTGCAAAGCCGCAAGGTATCGTTACAAACATGCCAATATGCAAGAGCTTGAAGAACAACTTAAAAAAGCACAAGCACAGAGATTTAAAATAATTGTAACAGACGGAGTTTTTTCTATGGACGGAGATATTGCCAAATTAGACGAAATTTGTGATTTAGCAGATAAATACGATGCACTCGTGATGGTGGACGATAGCCATGCTTCGGGATTTATTGGCAAAACAGGACGTGGAACACATGAGCATCATAATGTTATGGATCGTGTGGATATTATTACAAGCACACTCGGAAAAGCTCTCGGTGGTGCAATGGGAGGTTTTACTTCTGGTAAAAAAGAAATTATTGATATGCTACGCCAGCGTTCACGACCATATTTGTTTTCTAATTCTCTTTCGCCAGTTATTGTGGGAGCAGCCACAGAGGTATTTGATATGCTTAGTTCTACAACCGAGTTTAGAGATAAGTTAATGACAAATACTGAATTTTTAAGAACAAAAATGACAGACGCAGGTTTTGACATAAAACCTTCGGAATCAGCAATTCTTGCAGTAATGCTTTACGATGCCAAACTTTCGCAAGACATGGCAACAAAATTATTAGACGAAGGAATTTATGTTATCGGATTTTTCTATCCCGTAGTGGCAAAAGGACAGGCACGAATTAGAGTGCAACTATCAGCTGCACACAGTAAAGAACAATTAGAGAAAGCTGCAAACGCTTTTATAAAAATAGGAAAAGAATTGGGAGTTATTAGCTAAAATAACTATACTGTTGGGGATTCCTAAAAACGCAAATATCAAGGCTTTCAAAATATTTAAGATTTGAGTTTACTCTTATAAATGAATATTTTAAATATTTTGAGTAACATGCCGTTAGGCACTTGGGGTTTTTAGGAGTTCCCTGAGGTGAAATAGTTTTCTGGATAAAATATAAGATATTTAAAAATACTTAGAATCCGAAAAGCTACTTTATTTTGGGATAAAGTAACTCAATATTGACACCAATTAGACAAAATAACCGTTTAGAGCTTCTAATTTTTCAATTTTTTATAAAGTAAAACATTTATGCTTTACTGCCAAATATTGTGATATTTGTATATAAAAACTTGACTTTTC
>JAOZQN010000540.1 GCA_029932195.1 Bacteroidales bacterium
AATAATTTTTATAACCCCTTTGTTGTCAGACGATTTAAGGATAATAATCATGTAGATAAAATTGTGTTTAGAAAGGCAATAGAAATCTATACAAGTTTTGATTTAGGACTAAAATATTATTTTCATGAAACTAATTATTGGACAAAAAGCAATTTTTTTGTAGGAGCAACTATAAAAACATACTTTTTTAAAGCCGATTTTATAGAATTAAGCTTTGGATTTACTTTTTGAGTTTAAGTCGTTTATTTTTAGCAAATTACTTTTAACTTTATACTTTAAACCTTTTAACTATATAGAAATGAGATTAATAAAATACAAATTAAAAAACAATATTGGTTTAATAACCTTGAACAGAAGAGAAAAATATAATTCATTCAATATGATTATGTTAGAGGAGTTATATACTATTTTGCAGAAAGAAAAAGACAACGATGATTTGAAATTATTGATGATAACTGGGGCTGGCGAAAAGTCGTTTTGTTCGGGAGTAGATTTAAACCAGTTAAAAGTTTTGAAGTCAATTGAGGAAAATAGAAATTTTGCTGAGCAGTTAGAAAAAACAGTTTTGAGTTTGTTTAAATTTCCCAAACCAACTATTGCTTTACTCAATGGATACGCACTTGGCGGAGGATTTGGGCTTGCTGCAACTTGCGATTACAGAATAATGTCGGAGAATGCAAAAGTAGGATTTCCTGCAGTGCAGATAGGGGCAATAATGCCCGTAGCTTGCACGCTAATAGTCAGTTCATTAATTGGCGAAGGAAAAACAAAAAACTTGATGCTTACAGGAAAATTATTAGAAGCAAACGAAGCTATAAATATAGGTCTTGTTGATGAAATAGCAAAGCCCGAAGAGATTATGAAAAAGGCACAAGTTGTTGCAACACAAATGCTTAAAGCAGGAAAAATTGCCATAGAAATGACTAAAAAAACAATAAACATAAATCTTCTACGAGATATTGAAACTTACCGACTTTATGCCGCCGATAATTTCGCATATCTCTCACAAACAAAAGACTGGCGAGAACGAATGACAAAGTAGTTATCGAGTTATCAAGTTGAAAGTTGAAAGTTATCAAGTTGTCAAGTTGAAAGTTATCAAGTTATCAAGTTATCAAGTTGTCAAGTTGAAAGTTATCAAGTTATCAAGTTGAAAGTTGTCAAGTTATCAAGTTGAAAGTTGTCAAGTTGAAAGTTGTCAAGTTATCAAGTTATCAAGTTGAAAGTTGGACAATAATATTTGTGTAAGGGACACTTTACACATGAATGATTATGTGGCAAGCGATACCTTTGACAAAGTTTTTTTTACTTTGTCAAAGTTGTGGCTACCACGAATATACTGTGAGTTACAACTTTGTAGAAGTGAAAAAAACTTTGTCAAAGGCGAAACTCTACAACTTGAAACTTGACAACTTGATAACTTGATAACTCGACAACTTGAAACTTGATAACTTGACAACTTTAAACCTGATAACTCAATAATTTTTTAACTAATTAAACCCATTTATTATGAAAAAAATTACATTTTTATTACTCATTATTAGTATTTTTAGTTTTTCTGTTTTTGCACAAGAAAAAACAGTAACAGGAATAGTAACATATGAGAGCGGAGAAACTGTTCCAAGTCTTGTTATTCAGGTTGCAGGCAGAAATAATGCAACTATTACAGACACTGATGGAAAGTATTCAATAAAAGTTCAAGAGTCCGATTCATTGGTTTTTAAATGTATTAGAAAAGAAACTCAAACAATTGCTGTAGCAGGAAAGACAAGGATTGATGTTATTCTTAAAAATAGCGAACAAGAAATTGAGGTAGTTACTCTGGAGAAAGAAATTGTCCATGCAGGAATGGACGATATTAGAATAAGTGATTATAGTGCTTTAAATGCCTTACAGGGCAAAACTTGTGGTGTTAATATATCTATTAGTAATGACGAACCAGTAAACAATACAGAAGAATATTCTCAAATTAATGATAACGAATTTAAAGATGTTATTAACAATACAGAAAAAGAAGCTGAAAAAGTTTTTGTTAAAGACCTAAGAGCAAATATGTTTACTATTGCAAAAGATGTGAAAATTCAGATTGAATTTAATCCTGTTCACGTAAAAGCCTATCGGCTAATAGGATATGTGAATAGAATTTTAGAAGATGAAGATTTTGATGATGATACCAAAGATGCTGGTGAACTTGGTGCAGGACATACAGTTACAGCACTTTACGAAATTATTCCAACAAACACAAATGAAGAGGTAAGACAGCATGGTGATTTAAAATATCAAGTAAAAACAACAACAGAATTAGCAACAAGTTCTAAGGAAATAATGACATTAAAACTACGCTATAAACCTATTGATGCTGACAAAAGTATTCTTTTAGAGCAAATAATAAGCAAAAAAGATATAATTTCGGCTGACAAAACTTCTGATAATTTTAAATTTTCTGCTTCGGTGGCAGCATTTGGAATGCTACTTAGAGAGTCTGTATTTATTGAAAATTATAGTTATGACGATGTTCTTAAACTTGCAGAAAAATCACATAATAAAGATGATGAGTATCAAAAAGAATTTATAGATTTAATCAAAAAAGCAAAAAGTATAAGTGATTAGAAATAGATAAAATAATTTGAGTGTGTAATACAATCCGTAGAGACGTGATTTATCACGTCTTCATGTAGAGATATATTACGTTTATTTGCAGAATAAGACGTGATAAATCACGTCTCTACGGGATTTTTGATATGAACTCCTCCCCCTTTATATGTTACACACTCAAATAATTTTCTGATTTGATTTTGGGTTACTCGTTTAACATTGGACAAATAAACTCGTGTAAAGCGTGGACGCTTTACACATAATCAACTGTGTGCCAAACGCCCACGCTTGCCACAACAAATTACATAAAATCAATTTAGTCCAATTTTATGCAGATAGCCGTTTTTTGTCGCTTTGCGAAGCCAAAAGCCAACTGCTAAAAGCCAAAAGCCCCCATTACACTCAATTTATTTTATAATGTAATCTTCAACTTCTTTACGCCACGATTTATACGAAATTTCAGCTCTGCCGACACGAACAATCATCTGAATTTTTTATTTTAACGAGCTTATTAAATTATTCTTGTAATTCTTCCATTTCTGTATATTCCTGTATTACTTGATTATACGGGTGTGTTACAATTCCAAGTTTTGCAATAGCAATATTAAATCGTGCATAATCTCTGCCCGATTTTATCCAATCAAGTTTTGTATTTGTTATGGTTTTAAATAAAATGATACCTTTCGAGGATTTAATACCTTTATTAATTCCTTTCATTGTAATAAATGTTCATCTTTCTTTATTCCTTTTATTCTTCCTACTGTTGAAAGATAATCTAATTCTTCTTCATTAAATTGAATATGTTTTTGTAAAAATTGTATCATTTTTTATTGTTGTTATTGCGTTGTGTATATCGCCTAAATCATTGTGAATTACAAGCTTACTAGTTTTTTTGACAATTCCTAATTTCTATTATTCTTTTCTTTTTATAAAAAACTAAATCATAGCCAAGACTTTTAATGACAACCACCTTCTTCGTCCATCATCATTTTTGTTTTGGTGGAATAGTGGATAGTATCCTGAGCCAAGTTCAAAAAGCAACATACACAAAATTACAACGTGCAACAGTATCTAATTTATAGGTATTGAGGTTGCAAGCCCAAGAGAATATAGCAAAAAACAGTCAAGCAAACGCAAAGATAACAAAAAAAGACTACAAAAATAAAGATAGTATTATAAGATTAAATAACGATTACAGGGCTAAGAAAAAAACGTAGATAATTAAATAGAAATTCCTTTAAAATAAGCAACTTGTGCTGTTTTTTATAGAATATTGTTGAAACATATAATTCAAAAATAGGTAAAGTGCTTTTAAACATGTAAAGGTTACACTTTTAAAATTGTAATTATCTAATTTTATGTTTATATTTGTGGCTAAATTTATTTTATAGTCCACATCTTGTATTTATTAGTCTGCAATACAAAATATATACAATTTTGGACTATTTTTTATAAAGACACCACTTTTTTACGCAATCAAATTTTTGGTGACGTTATTTAATGGTGCCATTGCTAAAAATTGTTATATTGTTGAATTGTTAAGATATTAATTTTTAACAATT
>JAOZQN010000059.1 GCA_029932195.1 Bacteroidales bacterium
CAATTTCACAAAACGAATTAACGTAAAGATTAAAGATGCTTTGGCACAAATAGACAGAAATAAATATTACAAAGCACTTATTGACAATAAAATAAAACATGAAAAAATAATCAAACTCCCAATAGTTTTTGCAGGAAAAGAGCCTTATGTTATTCCAAGTAAAACTGATTGAAAAAAAAGGCTATATCATTTGCTTGCTCATCATTTGCTTTTTCATTCTGCGGACTTTTGCATGGGTGTGTTGATTGATTGACATTTTACTTTCAATTTTACGATGTACCAAAAAAGCAAACGATGGCAAGAAGTCACCGATGTGTTACACATCACATCACTGTAGAGCATACGGGTTGCAAAATTTATACAAAACCAAAATTGTTTTGGTAGTAGGAATAACCACAGCCAAAATAATTCATAAAATTCTGATTATTAGTAAAATAATTTGTGGTTTAATAAAGAATTGTTCTTTCCTAAAAAATTAAGATTGCAACAACTGTAATTATTCCAAAAATAAGACTCCCTATTCCATTTGTGGTAAAAAAAGCAAGATTTACTCTGCTTAAATCATTGATTTTTACGATTGTATGTTGGTAGAGTAGGAGAGAGGTGAAAATTCCAGCTCCTATCCAATAAATCCAGTGAAAATTGAACATAAAGCCTACCAAAATAACAAGAATTGCCGAAATAATATGCAAAACTGTGGATAAAATAAGAGACCATTTTTTGCCAATAAATACTGGAATAGATTTTAAATTCTCTTTTTTGTCAAAATCATAATCTTGCATGGCATAAATAATATCAAAACCACTTACCCATAAAAGCACTATAAATGAGAACATTAGCGGTATCCAACTAAAAGAACTACTTACAGCCAAATATGCTCCAATTGGTGCAAGAGCAAGCCCTACTCCCAACACAAAATGACAAAGTGGTGTAAATCTTTTTGTGTAACTATAAAATAATACTACAAAAATAGCAATAGGAGAAAGTAACAGAACTAAATTATTTATAAACCAAGTAGTTATAATAAATAATATAGAATTTACTATAACAAAAATTAACGCATTTTTTCCCGAAATTATCCCCGCAGGAACTTCTCTTTTGGCAGTGCGAGGATTTTTTTTATCAATTTCACTATCCAAGTATCTATTGAAACCCATAGCAGCATTGCGAGCAAAAATCATACACAAAACTATAAATAAAAATATCCAAACAGTTGGTTTATAGCTATCAAACGCAAGAAAAAAACCTATAATTGCAAAAGGCATCGCAAAAATAGTATGACTAAATTTTACTAATTTTAAATATTTTAACATTTTAGTTTTTAGTTTTTAGCTTTTAATTTTAATTTACTTATTTACAATATTTTATAAAGTCAATGGTTCAAAAAAAAACTACCAACTATTTTTCGCAAAAGTAAATAAATTTTAGCTTGATTATTAATGTTTTTTCAAAAAAATTATATCTTTGTTGTTTGAGAATAATTATAAGAGTTATTAATTATTATTTTTACACTAATTCAAATAATCAGAATAAAATGAAATCTTACACACTTATCATTATCGCTTTGTTAGTTCTTTTGTCTTCCAATAGTTTTTCGCAAGAGCAGCCCAGGCATGAGCAAAAATATTTTACAGATGAAGATGAAAATTTTTACTACAACAGAAACCAACCAATGTATATTTGGATTTCTACTTCGCCAACAGATACCAACGAAGACGTGTTGCTTAGAAGTGAAACTACTCCTCAATATGTAAATCCAATGTATTTAGATTCAGATGGTTATAATTCTGTGAGGATTTCGCCAGCCGTAAATAATGTTACAAAAAAAGTGGATTATCCAACACACGATTTGCGTTTTGAAATTGAAACGGACGGAGTGGCTCCACAGACAAAACAATATTTTAGTAATACGAAAAAATATGTTGCCAATGGCAAAAAATATTATGGCAAAGGTCTGGAAATAAAATTAATTTCAAAAGACGAAGTTTCAGGTTTGGACAAAATATATTATTCCTTAAATGGAGAAAATTATAAGTCATATACTTCAATAATAGAACCTTATGATGAGAACGAAAACATTAGTCTTAAATTTTGTGCGGTAGATAATCTTGGAAATATGGAAGAAGTTAGAGAAATTAATTTTGCTATGGATTTGACTGCTCCCATAATTATAAAAAATATTAATGGCAAAACTTTTGGAAATGTTCTTTCGCAAGATGCAACTATTTCGTTGGAAACAACAGATAATATGTCGGGTGTAAAAGCAACTTATTATATTATAGATGACGGAAAATCAAATCTTTATACAAAGCCAATTTCTGCTTATGCCTTTATGGGAGGCGAACACAGGCTATCTTTTTATGCCGTAGATAATGTTAATAATTCAAGTTTTGGAGACTTGGGCGAAAATACAAATTCTAATTTTTCTATGAATTTTACGGTAGATAAAACAGCACCAACCGTTGATTTTGAAATAGTTGGAGACCAGTATAAAGGAAATCGTTTGTATGTGTCTAATAGAACAAATTTTAATATTACTGCAAAAGATAATTTTTCTGATATTGAATTTATCAAATTTAGTTATAACTCAGAAGGTTATAATATTTATGAAAAAGAAAGTCTATTTTTAGATAAAAAAGGTTTGCAAACGATAAAATATTATTCGCAAGATGTTATAGAAAATACGAGTAGTGTTCATAAAACGACTGTTTATTTAGACCAAACTACCGCATCTACATATATTGATTATGGGAGTCCTCAATTTTTTCATAGAGATACGCTATTTATAAACAAGGAAACAAATATTAAACTTATTTCAAGCGACAGTGAGTCGGGAGTGAAAAAAACAGAATATTCTATTGATAATAAAGGTTTTGCCAGTTATGGAAATAGTTTTAAGATTCCAGAAAACGGTTTGCACACAATAGAATTTAATACTACCGACAATGTAAATAATATTGAGCAAACCAAAAAAAGCATAGTTTTTGTAGATAATGAACCACCAGAAATTTATATAAATTTTAGTATTCAGCCAATTAGGCAAGAAGCAAAAAATGGACAAAATTATCCAGTTTATCCACCATATTCTAAAATGTATTTGTCTGCAACGGACAAAAAAACAGGTGAAGAGGATATTTACTACTCAATAAATGGAAGTAAACTTATAAAATATTATAGTGCAGATAATATTGTAAAATTAAAATTAATATCAAAAGAACAATTTTATACCGTAAAGATAGTAGCAACAGATAAACTTGGTAACAAAAACGAAAAAACAGTGAATTTTTTTATTGCTAAAAAATAGATTAATATATGAAAAAAACTCTAATAACAACACTTATAATTTTTTATGCCTGTTTTTTTGCTTTTGCACAAAACGGGCATTTGCAATTTACAAACTATACCATAGATAATGGATTGTCTGGAAGTGTTGTAAATAGTGTTTACGTGGAAGAAAACGGAATAGAATGGATTGGAACTTTTGATGGACTTAATAGCTTTGATGGTTTTGAATATGAGGTGTATAAGCCACATAAGAATAACCCTTATTCATTATCTGCCCCGAATATTATTGCTATGTATCTTGAAGACAGTAAAAATAATTTGTGGATGCTTACTGGCGATGGTTTGCTCAATAAATTTAATCTAAAAACCAAACTTTGTGAGAATTATGGTAACGAATTTATAGATTCTTTGGGCTTTAAGCAAAGCCGTAAACGTGGTTTAGTGGAAGATAGCAACTCCGATATTTGGATAACAAATCGGAATGGTCTCTATAAATATAAAAGAGCTGAAAATGAATTAATTAGATATTCATCTGACTGCCAAAATTCTGCTTCTTTATCAAATAATTCTACATGGATAACGTTTCAGGATAGTAAAAATAGAACGTGGATAGGAACTGCATGGAATTAGTTTGTATAATACTGAAAAAGATAACTTTAAAAGATATTTACACCTAGATTCTGCTACTTTTGACAATTTTATACTATATTTTATTGAAGATAACAAACAAAATTTATTTGCAATTTCACGAATGGGGATTTATCAATATAATGAAACAAAAGATGAATTTACTTACCATCGTTTTCCAGTAGGACAACCAGAACGCCCGTTTTTACAATCTTTTATCTACGATAATAAAGATAATATTTGGATTGCTACTGATTTTGGATTATTTCAATTTGACATAAAAAAACAAAAAATTATTGCACACACTAACCAATCTGAAAATCTAAAATCAATATCAAATAATTATGTTACAGATATATGCTTGTCGTCCAGAGGAATACTGTGGTTTGGGACAGCAAATGGTTTAAATAAATATGATTATCAAACAAATGAATTTACTTCATATTTCCAAGAAGTTAATGGCGATTTTTCAAATGTTATTACATCAATAACAGAAGACTCTGAAGAACAACTTTGGGTTACCCATCATATGACAAATATAGGTTCAACAATTAGTCGTTTTAATACTAACACAAAGACTTTTAGAAAAATTGAAGAAAATTTATTTTTTGAAACTACTATTTCAGCTAGTTATACGGTTGTCCGAAATGTTGTTTTTAATAAAAACTTACCTTTTAAAGATAGATTTGGAAATATTTGGTTTGGTTCGTTTGGTGGAGGTGCGAGCAAATTTGCTCCTATTAACAAGAATTTTGAAACTTTTCTCCCAGATCCGCTTGACCCTACTTCTATCCCAACAGGAGGTTTGTGGAATTTCGCCGAAGATGATAACGGATTGATATGGTGTTCGTTAATAAACTCTGGTTTAATCGCAGTTGATAAAAAAACAAATAAAGTTGTAAAAACAATATCTCCTAATCCAAACAATCCTAATGGACTGACTGCTAGTTGGATTCATTCAATTTCTAAAGACAGAAATGGCGATTTATGGCTAGCAACACAAGGAGATGGTCTTAATAAATTAGATCCTGTTACAAACAAAATAACACATATTCGTTCAGACCCTGAAGACGAAAATTCTATTACAAATTCACGATTTATCTCTTTTGGTATGGTAGATAGTAAAAATAGACTTTGGCTATCTATTCGTGGTTATGGTATTGATATTTATGATATTGACAATGATAAATTCACTCACATACGGACAGATATGAATGATTCTTCAGGATTAATTTTACCTATAATTTCGCATATTCTTGAAGACAGCAATGGTAATTATTGGATAGCAGCAGGTTTTGGAAATTTGCCTGTTCAGAGATATAATTTAGAAACAAATACATTTTATACGATACCAACCGATCGCACAGATGGAACAGGTTTAAGACAAAATAATGTGATTACTACCATTGAAGACAGAAATGAAAATATATGGTTTGCAACCACTGGAACAGGAATTTGTAAATACAATCCCAAAACAAAAAAATACAAATATTATGACGAAGACGACGGATTATGTAATAATTTTGTATATATGATTGTTGAAGATGATGATGGAATTTTTTGGATTTCTACAAATATTGGAATATCAAGATTTGACCCCGAAACAGAAATTTTCAAAAATTATAATGTAAAAGATGGACTTCAATCAAACGAATTTAACGCAGGAGCAGCATTTAAAGCAGAGGGAGGAAAAATATATCTTGGAGGATTGTATGGTTTTAATGCTTTTTATCCTCAAAATATAAAAATTGATAGTATAGCTCCCAAAGTTTTACTTAAAAATTTCAAAATAAATGGTAAAGAAGTTAGCGTTCTACCTCCAAGTAAGAATAATATTTTATTTAAATTTGATAAAAATCAGATTATTATTTCAGATAAACAGTATTATTTGACTACTGGAATTGCTTACACAGATACAATTATTTTATCGTTTCGAGAAAATCGTTTTTCTTTTGAAATGGTAGGTTTTGGAAATATGTATCCTTCGGAAAATGGTTATAAATATAAATTAGAAAACTTTGATGATGATTGGCAATATTCAGACACACGTCGTTTTGTTTCTTATACAAATTTACCACATGGCGAATACACTTTTATTGCATATGCAGGAAATTCCGACGATGTGTGGAGTAAAAAACCAGTTAAAATATTCATAAAAATTTCTCCTCCTTTTTGGAAAACTTGGTGGTTTAGAATAGGAAGTATAATATTAATTTTATCTTTAACGTATGTCGCTTATCGTTTGAAAATAAGACAAATAAGACTGGAAAAAGAACACTTGGAAGATAAGGTTTTAGTAAGAACACAAGAAATAACTGAAAAAAACGAGGAGCTTAAACAACAACAACAAGAAATTCTTACACAAACAGAAAGTTTGGAAAATGCCAATGAAATAATTACAAAAAAGAATAAGGATATTGTGGATAGTATAAATTATGCAAGTCGGATTCAGCACGCATTATTGCCTTCAAAAAAACTGCTTTCCAAAAATTTATTGTCGTATTTTATTCTCTACAAACCAAAAGACATTGTTAGTGGTGATTTCTATTACTTCAAAAAAATAAATCAATACATAATTGTGGCAGCTGCTGATTGCACTGGACATGGAGTTCCTGGAGGTTTTGTGAGTATGCTCGGAATTTCTTTTTTGAACGAAATTGTTGTAAAAAAGGAAGTTGTAAGTGCAGCACAAATTCTTGAAGAATTACGGATTCAAGTAAAAACTTCTTTAAACCAAGAAGGTGCAGAAGTAACAAATTCCGATGGAATGGATATTGCTCTATGCGTTGTTGATACTGAAACTAACGAACTTCAATTTTCGGGGGCAAACAACCCACTTATCATAATTAGAAATAACGAACTTATTAATATCAAAGGAACTCGCAATCCAATAGGTATTTATATTAAAGAAAAAGACTTTAAAAACGAAAAAATTCAACTGCAAAAAGACGATATTATTTATTTATTCTCAGATGGTTACGCAGACCAATTTGGTGGAGATAGGTATAAGAAGTTTAGTATCAGAAGATTAAAAGATTTGTTATTGTCAATACATAAAAAAACAATTGATGATCAAAAAATAGCCTTAAATGAAACGATAGAAAATTGGAAAGGAGAAGAAGAACAAATTGATGATATTTTAATTATGGGAATTAGGATGGAGGAAAATTAGTATCTTAATCCTGAAATCGTTGTTTTTTTTTGCATAATATTATTCAAAACTTCATAATTTCATAATTTCAAAACTTTTCCAGCTTGTCTGGCTTAGGGTTTTAAACGGAGCAAATATGAATTTGATTTTTTTTAATCAGAAAACCGGCTACCCACGTAAAGTTGGACAAATTTTAAATATTCAACTCTTTCCAACGTGCTGTTTTTATTGCCAAAGGCAATAAAAATGGGACTTGGAAACGTGTTGCCTTGATAGTTAAGCTGTCCAACCTTACGTGGGTAGCCAGAAAACCTAATTCACTTGAGTATAGTCAAACAAATCAAAAAAAAATAATTGAAAAACATATCAGAAATAATAAAAAATAAAGCCTTAGAACTTGGTTTTTCGGCTTGTGGGATTTCTAAATCAGATTTTTTGCCAGATGATAAGATAAATTTGGAGAATTGGCTTGCAAAAGGATATAATGCAGAAATGCAATTTATGAATAATTATTTTAACAAACGACTTGATACCAGATTATTAGTAGAAAATAGCAAGTCCGTTATTTCTGTTTTAATGAATTATTATCCAGAAAAACAACAAACCGAAAATTGCAACTATAAAATTTCAAAATTTGCTTATGGTAAAGATTATCATTTTATTATAAAGGAAAAATTACAACAACTATTTGATTTTATAAATGAAAATATTGCAAAAATTGAAGGTAGAATTTTTGTTGATTCTGCTCCTGTTTTGGAAAGTTCTTGGGCTAAAAAATCTGGTTTGGGCTGGATTGGAAAAAACTCACTTTTGATAACTAAAAAAGGTTCGTTTTTTTTTATAGGAGAAATTATTTGCGACTTAGAATTAGAGCCAGACATTCCAATAAATGAATATTGTGGAACTTGTGATAAATGTATAACTGCCTGCCCAACTAATGCAATAACAGAACCTTATGTTGTTGATGCAAACAAATGTATTTCCTATTTAACAATTGAAAAAAAAGGAGATTTAGACGAAAAAACAAACTTACATGACTGGATTTTTGGTTGCGATATTTGTCAAGATGCTTGCCCTTGGAATAAAAAAAGTGAAATTCTCAGTGAAGAGTTATTTAATCCCCACCCAAATTTGTTGAAAAACACAAAAAAAGATTGGGAAAATCTAAATAAAACTGATTTTAACACAATTTTTAAGAAATCTGCCGTTAAAAGAACAAAATATGACGGTTTAATGCGAAATATTGTGCAAATTAATTTTATTTATGAGAAATGAAAAAACAGAACATTAAGGTAATTGGATATGTTATCTCTTGTCTTTCAGGATTTTTATTATGCAGAGAAGTATATCATTATTTTACTTTACCAAGCATAAATGAAATATCTGAATTAACTGACTTAATTAAATGTAAAGAAGGCACTATTAATCAAGGAATTTTGTTGTCTCTTTTTTTATTTTTTGGAATAGGAATAATTAGACAAAATATTTTAGGATGGATTCTTCCACAAGCTATACTCTTAATCGGGATTGTGTTTTTTTTGCTTGTTCTACTTGCAAATATAAAAATAGGCTTTTTAATTTTAGCAATTCTATATTTATTATTTTGTATTATTATTTTCCGATATTTTATTTTTGGAAAACCAAAGAAATATTTCAACATTCAAACTTCCAAAATACCATATTATTATATATTTATAACTATAATAACTGTTATTTATTGGACTATTGAATTTAATATTTATTGATAAAAGAGAATCAACTAACAAAAATTAATTGGATTAAAGAATAAATTTATAAAAACATGAAATTTAAAAA
Organism: Bacteroidales bacterium; assembly: GCA_029932195.1. Classification (GTDB taxonomy): domain Bacteria; phylum Bacteroidota; class Bacteroidia; order Bacteroidales; family JAOZQN01; genus JAOZQN01. The sequence goes on from JAOZQN010000059.1 coordinate 8,879, forward strand.
TAGTAGTATTATAATATTAGTAATAGTTTTATTTACAACAGCTTGTAGTAATAACGATTTTAAAATTGATGTCTCAGATATTGAGCTTGATTTACAATTTGAACGTTTCGACAAAGATTTTTTTTCGATAAATCCGGATAGTATTTATGTGGAAATTCCACGATTAGAAGAAGAGTATGGCGATTTTTTTAATCTCTATAATTATGAAATAATTGGAGTCGGTTCGCCAGAGGAAAAAGGCTACAGCGAAAATGTTGGCAAATTTGTAAACTATTGTGTAGAAAAAGGTTTGGTGGAAAAAATAAATACTGTTTTTGCCGACGACGAAATTTTGAAAAATGATATAACAGAGGCTTTTAAACATTATAAGTATTATTTTCCAGAAAAAAAAATTCCAATTGTATATACCTGTATTTCAGGATTTAATCAGTCGTTGTTTACAAACGAAGGTTATTTAGGAATAAGCTTGGAGAAGTATTTAGGAGCAAATTACAAAGTTTACGGACAGCTTGGTTTAGAGCATTATATGAAATTTAAGATGCACAAAGCAATGATTCCCATAGATTGTATGCGAGCTTGGAGTATGGCAGAATTTCCACCAGATTATTCGGATAATACATTGTTAAGCAGTATGATATATGAAGGACGAGTTCAATATTTTCTGAATTCCACTTTGCCCGAAACCAACGACACTTTAAAATGGGGCTACACCTATCAGCAATTTATGTGGGTGAACAAACACGAGAGTAAAATTTGGGATTATTTGATAGAAGAAAAACTCCTTTTTACAACAGAACCCATTGAACTAAAGACTTTTACAGGTGAAGCAGGTTTTACCTCACCATTTCACAGAATATCTGCTCCACGTGCAGGAACTTGGGTTGGCTACCAGATTGTAAAATCGTATATGGATAGTCATAAAAATGTTAGTTTACAGGAACTTATGGAAATTACAGATTATATGCTAATTTATAATGAGTCAAGATATAATCCGTAATTTAGGTTTGTTTTTTGGCTACCAATGTGGGGGGGGAGTAGAAAGTTCCGAAGTCTTTAAGACTTCGGAACTTTAATACACAGAAATTGGCACTCGTGAAAAATATTCTTATTTTTTCAAAACAATCTGTTCGTTGGGTTTATTTATTATTTCAGAAAAGAAACTACGAATTTCTTTATATTCATCAATAAAAAAGATAGTTTCATCAACAACAAGTTTGCTTTCCATTTTTAGATAATTGTCTATTGGAAGAGCGTAGTAGGTGTATTTAGTATTGTTGATCAGTGTTTTGTGAGAGCTTTTTGGACTGGCTTCCACTTTATAATTATCTGGGTAATATATTTTTAAAGAAATATTATCAGAAAAAGTATATGCCAAGTCAATTGGCGAAAATCGTTTGTCTGCTTTAAATGGATTTTCTTCAAAGTGTTTTATAGGAAATGGCTCAAGGTAAACAAGCTCTTTGCCTTCCGAAAAAGGATTATTCTCGGAATGAAAATAGACTGTTATAATAAATGGTTTTTCAAACGAAAACTTATTTTCAATTTTGAAGCTATCTAAAAGTAAATCAGATGTTTGAATATCTAAATCTTCCAAAAAAAAGTTTTCTTTATTATTAAAATAATCACGCCTTTTATCCACAGCAAAATATCCATCATATTCTATTTGGTATTCATAATAAGTTTTGCCTTCGTTGGTATAATCAATTTTTCCTCCAATATTTCGCGTTGTTTGTTTGGGAATTTCTATTTTTTTCCATTCAGGTTTTCTTTGTTTTAGAACAAAACCCCAAAAATTCAAATCCTCAATAGCAAGTAAAGTGTAGGGACGATATGGATTTGTGGCATCTAATAACAATGTATAACTTCCTATTTCTAGGGCACAAATTACATGATTAAAAAGCGTAAACATTGGGTATTCTTTTGAAATTTTACCATGACTTTTTGTGCTAAGTATCATCGGATAAGCGGTTAATCCTGCATCTTGCAGAAGTGCAACCAAGAGAAGATTTATTTCTGCACTATTACCATTTTTGGATTTTATAAATTTTGCAAAATTCTCTTTTGGAAACATAGAATAGACCCCATTCCAACTGTAATCTTGTGAAACTAAATTATAAATTTTTGTTACCCTTTCTGTTTTTGTATCCGACTCCGAAATTAGTTCTTTATTGATATTAGAAACTTTCAATTTGTTCAAATTCAAAAAAGCTTGGTAAGATGTTGAAGTTAAAATATCGTTTGTAAACTTATCCCACGAGGCAGAGAATTTTTCATAAGTCCAACTGCCATCCATAGCATGAGTTGCAGATTTTTTACGGTAGCCAGTAAGTTGAAATCTAATTATTTCTGCATTATCTTTCCAAGAATATACATAATTTTCGTCGTAAAATCCAGGAATATTTTCTAAGCTCCATTTGCTTGTTGCAAGACTACTATATTTATTTAATAGTCGTTTGCCAACATAAAGAATACTATAATCCAAACCTAAATCATCAGTTATAACTGCTTCAAATTCACTACGTAATGTTGGAATTTCATCTTGAAAAACCCACGCATCTAAAAAAGTTATACTTTTTGATGCAACAGTGTATTTGTATTCTATTATAGAACCAACTTTTACTGCCGGAAATGTAAATGAGATTTTTTTGTAGTCGTTGTCTAACTTTGTTTCAAAGATTTGGCTTTTTTCTACTTTAATAGTTTCTTTTTTACCTGATTCATTAATATTTATAGTTTGTGCTTTAAAACTTGATATACTCTCCAAATCGTCTTTGGTGTAGAAAATAATTTCTCTATTTGCATAATCAAGACCATTTTCGTTGAGAATTTTTATTCTAAAATGTTTTTTTATAAGAACTTGATAACCAGAAAAACTCAGATTTCCTTTGCTATGCAAAACAACAGCAGGAGCATCTTTATCAAAACTACACTCTGTAATACTTATATCTTCTTTTGATACTTTTCCCCATTTTAGCTTCTTTTGGGAGTATAAACTATTGCTAATTGCAAGAAATACTATTACCAATAATGTTGTTTTTAATGTTTTCATAAATTTGTATTAAGAAAAAAGATTTGAGTGTGTAATATATTGGGGGCTTTTAGCTGTTGGCAGTTTGCTTTTGGCTTCGCAAAGCGACAGAAAAACTAAGCCAATAGTCAATATTTAAAAGCCAATAGTAATGAATAATTTTATAGATGTCTGAAAAACAGGGACATACAAGACGTAAAAGTGTCGTTTTTATTTATTCAGTTACTCGTGATTATTTATTAGGAGAGCAAAGATAATAAAAAAAACAGAGTAAAAATTTTTTTACATAAAAAAAATACAGCAAAATATTGCTGTATCTTTTGTTTTTCTGATAATCAAAGGAAAAATTTATTGTCTGTTTTTTTGTTCAAATTGTTTGTTGTAGAATCGTGCGATTTCGGTAGGGTCTTTTAATTCTTTATTTCTAATTTTCTGATTATAACGGATTTCACTCTGTAAATAATCCATTGATAATCCATAAGCCCACCCCAACCCTCCCAAAGGGAGGGAGCTTTGCTTTCCCTTTGGGAAAGGTAAAACGAAAAAAAGAACTCCCTCCCTTTGGGAGGGTTGGGGTGGGCTTATCAATGGATTATTTACAGACTGAGTTTTTTTATAAAAAAACAACCCCAGACAATAGCCATGGGGTTGTATGTTTACTATGAAAACAAAAACAATTTTTTATTAATATTCATCTTCGTTAAAGAAGAAGTCTTCTTTACTCGGATAATCTGGCCAAATATCTTCTATACTCTCAAATACTTCAGAGTCATCTTCAATTTCTTGTAAATTTTCCATAACTTCCAAAGGAGCTCCCGAACGAATAGCAAAATCTATTAGTTCATCTTTTGACGCAGGCCACGGTGCATCTTCTAATTTTGATGCAAGTTCTAAAGTCCAATACATAGGTATAAATTTTTGAATTATAAATTATAAATTTTGAATACAGAATAAACTAATCCAAAATCTTGTTTTTTTGGGTTTGCAAAAGTAATTTTTTATTTAAAAATAAAAAAAATTAAATAGTTTTTTTTTTGAAAATATTTTAAATGATACCTTTTTTTTACAAAAGACTTAGCAACAGATTATTGAAAATAATCCAAAATATTTAAAATAAGTTTTATTTTTAAATTCCAAGAATTTTAGTAATAATTGCCTGTCGAACGTAAACTCCATTTTTTGCTTGTTGGAAATAATATGCTTTTGGGTTTTTGTCCACATCTGTTTGAATTTCGTTTACTCTTGGTAGCGGATGCAAAATTCTAAGGTTTTCTTTTGTTTCGTCTAACATCTTGTTTTTGAGAATATAAACGTCTTTTGTTTTTTCGTATTCTATTGGATCTGCAAAACGCTCTTTTTGAACACGTGTCATGTAAATAATATCTGCTTTTTCCAAATTTACAAACTCTTCATATTCATAATATTTGATATTTCTATCGTTCAAAAACAATTTATATTCGTCTGGTATTCTCAATTTTTTGTGAGAAATAAAATGAAATACAGGATTAAAATTAGACATTGCCTGAAGTAGCGAATGCACTGTTCTGCCGTATTTTAAGTCTCCTACCATAAAAACATTCAGATTATCCAAAGTCCCCTGAGTTTTTCGGATAGAATATAAATCTAGCAAAGTTTGCGTAGGATGCTGATTAGCACCATCTCCCGCATTAACAACTGGCACTGGCGACACTTCGCTTGCATATCTTGCACTGCCTTCTAGTGGGTGTCTCATTACAATTAGGTCGCTATAATTTGCAACAGTTAAAATTGTATCTTTCAGCGATTCGCCCTTCTTAACACTTGATGATGAGGCATCTGTAAAACCAATTATTTTTCCTCCTAGCTTGTTAATTGCACTTTCAAAACTAAGCCGTGTTCTTGTAGAAGGTTCAAAAAACAGGGTTGAAATAACTTTTCCGTTAAGAGAATTTTGAACGGGGTTCTTCTCAAACTCTTCGGCAGAGTCCAAAATCTCAAAAATTTCTTCAATTGAATAATCGGTGATAGAAATTAAACTTTTGTTTTTCATCTAATTTGACGTTTTTAGTTGATAGTATATTTTTTTATCAGTAAAAATAATTTCAATTATATCAAGCAGAATAAAATCGGTTAAAATTTGCTCGGCTTGTTTTTTAGAAATTTGTGCAAATTTACAAAATTTAAGGAAAGTAATAAAATTATTTTGTTCTAAAAATTGCAATAAAAATTCTTCTTTTCGTGAATACTTGATTTTTATTGGTTTGCGATTTTTTTCTTTTTTCCAAACTTGTAATTGAATATTATTTGCAACAATATTTTGGTCGTTTACTCTACGATAGCTTTTCCATTTATTTTCCTCATTTTTAGCAAGGTGTGGTTTTTCTTCGCTTTCTGGAATAATTATTTCAAGAACAGTTTTTTTTCCAAAATCCCATCTTTTAACATCAAAAAAAACTTTTGGTTTGCTAAAAAAATTTGCTGCAGATTGAGCCATATAAAATTCCTCATCGCTTCTAATTCCTGCAATTTTCCCGTTGTCTTTTACGCCAATAAGTAGCCTGCCTCCATTAGTATTAGCAAAAGCCACAATTGATTTAGCTATTTTACGAGAGTCGGAAATTTCAAATTTAAAATCCAATTTCTGTCCCTCGCCTTGCTTTATAAGTAGTTCTATATGAGACATTTTATTTGCAATTTTTGATTTAAGAATTACAATTTATGATTTTAGATTTACTATTTTAGATTTTAGATTTACTATTTTAGATTTGCTTACACCAGGTAGTTAACTTTTGTGTCCACCAATCGTAATTCGTAAATTAAAAATCGTAAATTCATTACTCTGTAAGGTCAATAAGCTCTACATTTTTTGGATAGTTTGCTTTTTGATATTCAAAAATTTTATCATCAATTATAACATTTGGGCTAAATTCTATTATATCAATAATATAGTCTCCTCCGTCTTTGCCAAAATATTTTACCGAAATAATTTCTGTCTTCTCCATATTTATCCACAAACGGATAATTGAATACGGCGATTTTGATACGTCCTCTGGGTATAAATCAACCATATACATTTTTTCTTTTTTCGTTGTTATTTTTCCGTCTTTTTTTCGTTTGACTTCAAATTCCACCTCGGCTTTTAATAAATATTTAAAATCCTCTTCATAAATTGATAATAAACTATAAGGTGTTAGTAACGAATTATTTTCTGGATCGGCGTAGGTAACATTTATTTCTGCAACATTTTTGTTGTATTGCCAAACTTTTTCTCCATCAGAAAATGTCTCTATTCCTGGAATTATTAGTTTATACTTATCACTACTTTTAGTGAATAAATACCCGCTATAACTCTCTGTTACTGTGTCTTGTTTACTTGTTAGCTTATATTCAAAAAACATTCTAACACTCTCATACGATTTAAAATTTTTAGATAACTCGTCTAAAATTTCTTTCGCTTTGGGGTCGTGAGTTAGTTCGTCTAAAATTTCTTTCGCTTCGGGGTCATCGGTAAGCTCGTCGCCTGTTTGTGCAAAACCAATTGTTACAAAGATAATCAACGATAAAATTAATGTTATTTTTTTCATGTTATTTTTTTATGGTTTAAATTATTGTATCACTAAAATTGTTATGTCTTATTTTTACAATTATAACAATGTTTATGTAAATTTTATTTTGCAAAGTTAAAAAAACAGACGAATAAAAGTATTAAAAATAGTTAATTTGTCCAGTTAATTATAGATTATTTACCCGTTCACTAACTAAATTCATTATTGTTATCTTGCCTTGTTTAATCAATATTTTTCAAAATTATTTCTTTCCACTTAGTTCGGCTTTTGGCTGATAAAATTTCTGGTGTTTCAGATAGTATTTTTTCCATTTTATCGCTTATATTTGCTTCTGTTATCAAAAAAACGTCAGAGAATTCATCTAATTTATCTAAATAACCTTTTGTGAATCTTTTATCTCCGAGTTTTATAGATACTTGCAGTCCAATTAATAACAATCTCATTTTGCTGATAGTCATAGGTTCATATTGATATGACATGTTGTATAATATTGTATTATAAGTTTCGTAACCGCCAGCCTTAAAGCTACACTCCAGAAATAATTTCTCATATTCCTTTTTCATTTCCGAAGTAAAATAATCTTTTGGATAATTTGAATCCAGCGTCCAAAGTATATTTGTTATATCGTAAGGACAATATTTATCAACACTTTCAAACCAATGCTTATACCAAATACTTAAGTTTAGTGTGTCCTGTTTTCTCTTCATATAATAAACAGCTTTTAAGTATGGAAAATCACCACTTCCCCAATAAACTGTTGTTAGCTTTTCATCTTTTTCAAACATGTGTATTAGTAGTTCTTCCGCAAAAAAGTATTCTTCCAATCCCATAAGATTCCATAAAACAGGGTAAAGGGACAATCTGTATTCATCTACTGGTGATTTATTTGAGTTCCAATCTGAAATAATATTTTCATCATACTGTTTGTCAAGAACCAACATCCACTCCCGATCTATTTCTTTTAATTTTTCAATCTGTTTGGTATCGGTATAAAACCTCCTCATTCCGCTCAATGCCCATCTAAATTTTATTCCTCCTTGCTCTTTTCTAATTGCATACCAATTAAGATAATTCTCTTCTGCATTTTCTATTTCTTTCCAATATTCGTAAATTTTTCCCTTATTATAATACGAAATTGCAATTAAGTTCTCAATTTTCAACTTTTTTGCATCATTAATTGCTTCATTTACATAAAATAATGCAGAATCTTTTGAATGTCTAATATATAAAGCCGAAATTATATTTAATAATTCTATCCGAAGCGAATCGTTTGAAAAATTTGATGTTTTTTCAAGAGATATTACTTGTGTTTTTAATTGTGAAATTTTATTTTCTTGTGCATTTACAACAAAACCAGTATTGAGTAACATAAAAAAAATAAAAAAAAAGGTGCAATTTTTTTTCATAGCATATTGTTTTTTAGTGAATTAAAATATGTTTTTTATTTGTAAAATTCATAATTGAAAAAATATTATCTAATAGTAATTTCTACTATTTCTGTTTTAACGTCTTTGTGTTCAATATATATTTTGCAAGTTATCTCTTTTTGCTCCAATGATAAAATTTCTTTTATTTCTGCATTTAAAATATTTGATTTATATTTTTTTTCTATTTCGTTACTATCTGCAAATCCGCTAAATTCCAATTTGCTTATTTTATAATTAGGATTTGAAATAAAAACACTATCATTTTTAATTAAATCGTCTGCTGACAATTCAATTTTTCTTTCTCTTGGATTTATTTGCTTACCACAAAACACGAGCTTGTATTCATATTTTGAAGCTTTAGTTTTTAGTTTAGTTATTCTTTTTGTAGTTTTTCTATCAAGAGGTCTCCAATACACATCATTACAAAAAACTTCCTTTTTATTTGTTCTTATATTTGTTTTTGTATATGCGAATAATGTATCTTGACGATAATGATAAAACTCTTTTATTCTTATTAACTTATTGTTCTTTATTTGTAACTACACAGGACAATGATTTGACCTAGCAATTAAGTTAAGAATTT
>JAOZQN010000541.1 GCA_029932195.1 Bacteroidales bacterium
TATTTCTAACAATTTTATTATCACCGATTTAGAAAGTCAGAAACTTCAGTTAATATTAAATAAAAATGGCACAAATAACACTAAATATAGCTAACAATAGTTTGCCTTTTTTTGTAGAACTAATAAAACATTTTGATTTTATCCAAAAAATTGAAGTAACCGAAAACGTGGACAGTAACAAAACCGAAATTCTTAACGGCATAAAACAAGCCGTAAACGAAATGAATTTAATAAAAGAAGGAAAGTTAAAAGCACAACCAATAAACGAATTATTAGATGAGCTATAATATAAAAGCAATACCTTTTTTTAGTAAAGAAGCAAAAAAATTGGCAAAAAAATATCCTTCGTTTAAAAACGATTTATCTGATTTTATCAAAAAAATATCCAACAATCCCAAACAATGAAAAAAACACAATTAACTATTATTTTGATTTGCGTTAGTATTTTATCTTTTGGTCAAGATATAAATTATGCTAAATATTTGATAGATAGTCTATCATCGCCCTCAATGCACGGCAGAGGATATGTTTATAAGAGTGATTTTACTGCCGCAAAATTTATAAAATCAGAGTTTGAGAAAAATAAAATATTGGCTTTTAATGATAATTATTTCCAATTTTTTAAATTAAACACAAACACTTTTCCTGAAAATATGTTGGTAGAATTAGATGATAATGAGCTTATTCCAGGAGTTGATTATTTGCTTGCTTCAAATTCGCCATCAATAAAAGGTAATTTTAAGGTTGAAATTATTGATGCTAAAATTTTATCAAATAAAAAGAAATTTCGGAAATTTAAAAAGAAAAATCATTCAGAAAATTTTATTTTAATTGATACCGTAGGATTAAATAATCCAAAATTTAAGGAAACTTATGATAAAATAAAGAAACAGAATATGTTGAAAGCCAAAGGAGTAATTTTTATTCAGGATAAAAATTTGACTTATGTTCCTTCACAAATAATTAATACTTTTCCGCTTTTAGAGATAAAAAGAGAGAGTTTGCCAAAAAAAATCAAAAATATTAATATTAATGCAGATGCTGAATATTTATCAGACTATAAAACTCAAAATATTATTGGATATATAGAAGGTGAAATAGATAGCTTTATTGTTTTTACTGCTCATTATGAGCATATTGGACGTATGGGAAAAGACGTATATTTTCCTGGAGCTAACGACAATGCAAGTGGAACAGCAATGGTTTTGGATTTAGCAAAAACAATACAATCTCGCAAAGAAAAACCGCATTATTCTATTGCTTTTATCCTTTTTTCGGGAGAAGAACTTGGTCTGCTTGGCTCACGACATTATACACAAAATCCTGTTTTTGAGTTAGATAAAATAAAAATATTATTTAATTTAGACATGGTTGGTAGTGGCGACAAAGGAATAACTCTTGTAAATGGCAAAGTTTTTAAACCAGAGTTTGACAAACTAAAAAGCATAAATGATGAAAAAAAATATTTACCCGAAGTAAAAAGTAGGGGGGCGGCTGCCAACAGCGATCACTATTTTTTTTATGAGAAAGGAATAACATCATTTTTTATTTATACTCGTGGCGAATATAAAGAGTATCACAATATTAACGACAAAGCAGAAAATTTGCCATTAAATAAATTTGAAGATTTAGAACGTTTGCTTTTAGACTTTATCGAAAAATAATTAGTATCTTATCCTGAAATCGTTGTTTTTTACATATACTCTAGTGAATTATGTTTTCGGATAAACCCGACAGCGTCTGCAAGATCTGTCGGCGTTTATACTCTAGTGAATTAGGTTTTCGGATTTCAAAAAATTAAATTCATATTTGCCTCGTGTAGGTGTTTTTCACTTGGAGACCCCCACAAATAAATGTGTGTAAATGCAGTCAGGTGAAAAACACCTGACTGAGGCAAAATAATATTATTCAAAACTTCAAAACTTCATAATTTCAAAACTTTTCCATTAGGGTTTACTGTAGTTGCAACTCTAGTTGCAGTTTCGCTGCGAAACTGCAACTAAAGTTGCAACTACAGAGCAAAGCTCAAAAATAAAAGTGTCAATTAAAATGAAAAACGCCCTTTTTTTATTATCTTTGCGTAATGAAAAACATAAGCCAAGCACCAATAACAGACTGGTTACCAACGACCTTAAAAGAGATTAAAAAAAGAGGTTGGGACGAATTAGATATAATTCTTTTTAGTGGAGATGCCTACATAGACCACCCATCTTTTGGTGCAGCAGTTATTGGTAGAGTCTTGGAAAACATAGGTTTACGAATAGCAATTGTTCCTCAGCCAAACTGGACAGACGACCTTAGAGACTTCAAAAAACTTGGGAAACCACGACTTTTCTTTGCCGTAACATCTGGCAACATGGATTCAATGGTAAACCACTACACCGCTCACAAACGCCTCCGCTCCAACGACGCATACACAGCTGGCGGACAAACGGGCTTTCGTCCAGACTATGCCACAACAGTTTACAGCAGAATTTTAAAACAAATTTATCCCGAAATTCCTGTAATTATTGGAGGAATAGAAGCCTCGCTTCGCCGACTTACTCACTACGATTATTGGTCTGATAGCTTGAAATCAAGCATTTTGCATGAAAGCAAAGCAGATTTGCTGGTTTATGGAAACGGTGAAAAAGCTATTACAGAAATTGCAAAATTGATGCAAAAAGGTGTGCCAATTGATAGTATCAAAAACATTAAACAAACTGTTTTTTTAACAGAAAAAAGTTATAAAAATTTAAAAGACAATGCGATAAAAATAAATTCGCATGAAGAGTGTCTTAAAGATAAGAAAAAATTTGCCTCAAATTTCAAAACAATTGAAATTCAGTCAAATAGTATTAAAGCTAAACAAATTATTCAAGAAATTGAAGACAACTTAATAGTTGTAAATCCTCCGTTTTCTAAAACTACCGAAAAAGAATTAGATGCAGTTTACGACCTGCCTTACACCAGATTACCTCATCCAAAATACAAAAAACGTGGAGCAATTCCTGCTTTTGAAATGATAAAATTTTCTGTAAATATCCACAGAGGCTGTTTTGGAGGTTGTAGTTTTTGCACAATTTCTGCACATCAGGGAAAATTTATTGTAAACCGTTCTGAAAAATCTATTTTAAAGGAGGTAGAACAAATTAGTAAAGCTAATGATTTTAAAGGAATTATAAGTGATTTAGGAGGACCCTCTGCAAATATGTATAAAATGCAAGGCATTGATTTAAAAATCTGCGAAAAATGTATTCGCCCTTCGTGCATAGACCCAAATATTTGTTACAACCTGAATACCAATCATTCAGCACTTACAAATATTTATAAAAAAGTTAGAAAAATGCCTCAAATAAAAAAAGCATTTATCGGTAGTGGTGTCAGATACGATATGCTTATTGACAAAAAAGGCGAAATAAAAAAGGATAAACTTGAATATTCTAAAGAGTTAATAAAATATCACGTTTCAGGCAGACTAAAAGTTGCACCAGAACACACCTCCGACAGTGTTTTAAAAGTTATGAGAAAGCCTTCGTTTAAACTGTTTTATAAATTCAAGAGCTTATTCGATAAAATAAATAAAGATGAGAGTCTGAACCAACAAATTATTCCTTATTTTATATCAAGCCACCCAGAAAGCACTGAAAAAGATATGTCTATGCTTGCGTCGGAAACTAAAAAAATGAATTTTAAATTAGAGCAAGTTCAAGATTTTACACCAACTCCAATGACTGTTTCGTCAGTTATCTTTTATTCGGGATACCACCCTTATTCTCTGAAAAAAATATGGACAGCAAAATCTAAAGAAGATAAAAAACGCCAGAATAAATTTTTCTTTTGGTATAAAAATGAAAAAAATAGCACATACACATATAAAAAGAGTAAAAAATAATTCATTTTAAAAATCGCATTTATTACAGCATTTTAGGATAAAAAACAAAATAGACTACAACTAATAGAAACAAAAAAATACGACCTGTGCAATCAAAATTCCAGTAATGAAAAAAAAGAGGAATATTGAATATTTTTGGCTCATCACAATTATTTACGCACCAAATTTAATTCTATGTTTTACAACAGTAAATAATCTGTCTGACAGCCTTTTTAATTTATGCAACTTTGTTGCATAAATTAAAAAGGCTGTCAGACAAGTTT
>JAOZQN010000542.1 GCA_029932195.1 Bacteroidales bacterium
TTTAGTTGTTTTACTTCCTAACCCAGACAAGCTGGAAAAGTTATGAAGTTTTGAAGTTTTGAATAATATTATACCCAAAAAAACAAATATTTCAGTATTAAGATACTAATATATTTGTCAGATTAATAGAAACACGGATAACGCAGATTGAACGGATTTTTTTACTTTAGATCTTATATAATTCATTATAAATAAAGTTATTACAATTTAAACAAAATCCGTTATAATCAGTAAAAATTTAATAGATATTAGTGAAAAAGAATTATTTAATTGTTAAAAGTATAGATATATGCAAGAAAATTGGACAATGATAATAAAACCCAAACGCAGTCTTTTAGATGTAAATTTAAAAGCACTTTGGGAGTATAGAGACTTAATCGTTTTATTTGTCCGCCGAGACTTTGTTGCAAGATACAAACAAACAATATTAGGTCCGCTATGGTTTTTAATCCAGCCACTTTTAACAACATTGATGTTTACTGTGGTTTTTGGAAATATTGCAGGTATATCTACCGACGGTTTACCTAAAATGTTATTTTACATGTCAGGGATTACAGCGTGGAATTATTTTGCGACAAGCCTAAAAGCAACTTCAAATACTTTTGTTGCCAATGCAGGTATTTTTGGAAAAGTCTATTTTCCAAGACTTGCACTACCTATTTCTACTGTAATCTCTGGATTGATCCAATTTGCTATTCAGTTTTTATTTCTAATTGCATTTATGATATATTTTGGAATAGCAGGAGCAGATTTTTCACCAAATATATATGTCTTGCTTATCCCTCTTCTAATAATATTGATGGCGGGTTTGGGACTTGGTCTTGGAATTATAGTGTCCTCATTAACAACAAAATATAGAGATTTAACAAATCTTGTAGGCTTTGGTGTGCAACTATTTATGTATGCAACACCTATTATTTATCCATTATCTAAAATTCCTGAAAAATATCAAATATTTATTTTGGCAAATCCAATAACTCCAATTATAGAAACATTTAGATATTCCTTACTTGGAACAGGAGCATTTAATCCGTTACATTTATTATATAGTTTTGGTTTTATGATAGTAGCTCTTACAATTGGAATTGTTTTATTTAATAAAATAGAGCAATCATTTATGGATACGGTTTAAATTAAGTGTTTAGTTTTTAGTTAGTTTTTGCCTGATAATAAATATATTAGAAAATAAAAAACTTATTTTTATGGCAGAAATAATAAACCTACAAACACATACAGACAAGCGAGGTAATCTTACGGTAATAGAAAAAATTATTCCTTTTGATATAAAACGAATTTTTTATATTTATGGAGTAGATGATTCTATAAGGGGAGGGCATAGACACATAAAAACCATACAAGCAGCAATCTGCATACAAGGAAATTGCATAATATCAAACAATAATGGTAAAAAAAAACAGAATTTTCATTTAGACAAACCGAGTAAATGTTTAATTTTAAAACCAGAAGATTATCATACGATGCACCATTTTAGCAAAGATGTAATTTTAATGGTATTAGCATCAGAAAATTACGATTTTAATGATTACATATTTGAAGATTACGAGTAACTTATGATTGAATACGAAAATTTGCAAAAATTAAATGCACCTTTTTTTTCAGAATATACAAAATCATTTTCTGAAACACTAAAATCAGGTTGGTATATACTTGGAAACAATGTAAAACAATTTGAACAAGAATTTGCAAAATATTGTGGAACAGAGTATTGTGTTGGAGTAAATTCAGGATTAGATGCACTAATTTTATCTATTCTATCATTAAATTTGCCGAAACAATCGGAGATAATAGTGCAATCAAACACTTATATTGCAAGTATTTTGTCAATTATTCAAGCAGGTTATACACCTGTTTTAGTAGAACCAGACATAGAGACTTACAATATTTCGCCAAAAAAAATTGAACAAAAAATAACTAAAAGAACAAAAGCAATTTTGGTAGTGCATCTTTACGGTAAAATAGCCGATATGATTAGCATAAATAAAATTGCAAAAAAACACAATCTTAAAATAATAGAAGATGCAGCACAAGCTCATGGGGCTATGTTGAACAATATAAAAGCAGGTAACTGGAGTGATGTTGCAGCATTTAGTTTTTACCCAACAAAAAATCTTGGGGCACTGGGAGACGCAGGAGCTATTACAACAAACAATGAACAAATCGCAAACAAAATAATTGCATTGCGTAATTATGGCTCTCAAAAAAAATACCATAACAAATATATTGGATACAACTCACGTTTAGACGAAATGCAAGCAGGTTTTTTATCTGTAAAACTAAAGTATTTAGACAAAATTAATAATCACAAAAGAGAGTTAGCAAAAAAATATAATCAAAATCTAAATGATAGTTTTATAAAACCAAAAACAAGTAAAAATTTCTATGATGTATTTCATATTTATAACATAAGGCACAAAAAAAGAGATGAATTAAAACAATATCTTTTAAAAAATAGAGTAAAAACAGAGATACATTATCCAATATCTCCAAATAATCAAGAAGCATTACAAGACTTTTATAAGAATAAAAAAAATCCTATTTCGGAAGAAATCCATAATACTACACTAAGTTTACCTATTTCATTTTTTCATACAAAACAAGATATAGAAAAAGTAGTTGAGTATATAAATAAGTTCAAATAAGAAAAAACGGTATCAGAGTATAATAAAATTTGAAGTTCTAATTATATTTATAAATTTGCAACATTATTGAGAAAATAGAACGAACTAAGAAAAAAATAAAGAATAGAGTAATTTTCAAGAATAAAAGATACTAAAAGCATGTTTTTTCTCAATAAAAACAGATGTATCTGCATTGAGTAAACGTGCCTAAAGATAAAAAATAAATGTCCGACATAGCAATAAAATTAGAAAATATATCCAAATTACCGATAAAAAATGCAATAAATTATGGAACAAACAATTAATATAGAATTATTTAAAGAAAATCCACAATTTTTCTTTTCGCAGTTACCAGAAAAGGCAGAAAAAGAATTTCAAAGTTTGTTAGAATTTATTTTTTTTAAATATGAAATAACAAATCTATATACAAAAAAAGAGATGAAAAAAAGAAAATTTGATTTTTTTAAAGAAAACCCCATAAATGTAGAAAAGATAAAAAAACACACAAGGGAGGAATTGCATGAAAGATAAAATTTTTATTGATACAAATATTTTTGTTTATGCAGTCTTAAATGATAATAATGAAAATGGTAAACGTAAAATTGCTATTGATTTAATTCAGAGCGAATCAAATATAGTAGTAAACACACAAATATTGAATGAATTTTATAATGTCTTATTACGACATAAAATTACTGACAGCAAAATAATTACTTATATTGAAGAGATTATAAAAAATGTAATAGTTAGTAACCAGGATATAAAAACATTAAAAAAAGCATGGAACATTAGACAAAAATATATGTTTTCCTTATGGGACAGCCTTGTTGTTGCTTCTGCACTGCAAAACAACTGCACAATTCTATATACAGAAGACATGCAGCACAATCAAATTATTGAGAATACGTTAAAAATAGTAAATCCATTTAAGTAAAATGTCCGACATAGCAATAAAATTAGAAAACATTTCCAAACAATACCGACTTGGCGTTGTGGGAACTGGCACACTTAGCCACGACCTTAACCGTTGGTTTGCACGTATGCGAGGCAAAGCAGATCCTTCATTAAAAATAGGACAAGAAAATAAATTATCCGAAGCAGGAGGCGACCATATTTGGGCGTTAAAAGACATAAACCTTGAAGTAAAACAAGGAGAAATTCTTGGAATAATTGGAAAAAACGGAGCAGGAAAATCTACTTTATTGAAATTACTTTCACGAGTAACAGGTCCTACAACAGGGCAAATAAAAGTAAATGGTAAAATTGCCAGCCTATTAGAAGTAGGAACAGGTTTTCACCCCGAACTTACTGGAAAAGAAAATATTTTCTTAAACGGAGCAATCCTCGGTATGACCAAAAACGACATACGCCGAAAACTTGATGAAATAGTAGAATTTGCAGGAGTAGCAAAATACTTAAATACGCCTGTTAAGCGTTACAGTAGCGGAATGTATGTTCGTCTTGCTTTTGCCGTAGCAGCTCACTTAGAACCAGA
>JAOZQN010000543.1 GCA_029932195.1 Bacteroidales bacterium
AAGCTAATAAACAAATATAGGAATAAACAAATAAACCTTTTTTAGTATATATTATTAAAATTTATTTATTTTTGTATTTTTGATAAATATAAAAATTACAAAACAAAGATTATGGCAGATTTTAAAACCCACTTATCGGTAGGAGCGGCAACGGGCTTTGGCGTTTCCGTTCTAACTTACTGGATAGACTGGATAGGCGATGTTCGTATGGCAGTAATAATATTTTTTGCTACAGTCATAGGCTCTTTTTTGCCAGATATGGACAGCGACTCGGGCTTGCCTGTTAGAATTATTTTTGGACTATATGCCTACCTCGCAGCAACTCTCACAATTTATTACCTTCACGACAACGGAGCAACAATTTATCTAACTCTCTTCTTACCAATTGCTTCATTTGTTTTTGTTCAATTTTATTTACGAAAATTCTTTGCAAAATATACCAAACATAGAGGAATTTTTCATTCCATTCCAGCCGGACTAATTGCATTTTTTGCTCCTCTCGTAATTGCCTGGTCAACGGATTTGCTTACTCTGGAAAAATTTGTTATCGCACTTGCGGTAAGTAGCGGATATTTTTGCCACTTAGTTTTAGACGAAGTTTATTCGGTAAACATTTTAATGAGCCATAAAAGACGAAAGAAAATTAAATTGAAAGAATTTTCTTTAAAAAAATATATAAAAGAACATTTTGGACTAAAAAGATCTTTTGGAACAGCACTGGATTTAGGTTTTAAACAAAAAGAGAAGTACCCTGCAATTATCGCATACCTTGTTCTTATTGCACTGATAATAATATCACTACCTATAATAATGGAAATTTATAAAAAAATAATTTAATAATGAATAATGAACAATGAATAATTTTGCTAATGACTATAATACACAGTCTTACAAAATATAGAAGTATCATTTTTATTTGATCAACTACCTATTGTTGAATTATTAGATTAATAAAGAAGCTAGCAATAAAGCAATTTTAACAATCCAACAATAAAACAATTTTAACAATAAAGAAATGGACAAGAAAAACTTTTTTGAAAAGCAATTTACTTTTGACCGAGTAGTGAGAATAATTATTTCTATCATAATTATTATTGCAACTTTATTTATCTTAGATTATTTGAGTGCGATTCTAATTCCATTTGTAATCGCCTTAATATTAGCATATTTAATGAATCCATTTGTGAATTTGTTGCAAAGGCTTGTCAAAAAAAGATTTATTGCAGTTTTACTTAGCTTACTAATTTTATTTGGCTCTATTACAACTGTTTTCATAATACTTGTGCCAGTAATAACCAACGAAATTACACACATGGGCGAGTTGGTTCAAAATTTGGTTTCCGAAAGCAACCTACAAGAAGATATAGAAAACTATTTGCCCGAAAATATGGCAGATCAAGTAGAGAATTTTATTGTGAGTAAAGATTTTCAAAAACTCTTTGAGACAGGAGAAATTGGAGATATAACAGATTTTGCAGTTAAAAAAATTCTACCAACAATCAGTAGCATCTTTTCCGAAACAATAAATATTATACTCGGTGTTTTAAGTCTGGCAATTGTTGTTTTATACCTAATATTCTTATTAATAGACTACAACGATGTAGTTGCAGAATGGAAAACTCTAATTCCTCCCAAGTATAAAAACATGGTTCTTGGCTTTTTGCACGACTTTGAAGTTGCTATGAACAAATATTTTAGGGCACAAATGTTAATAGCAACAATTGTCGGAATTTTGTTCTCTATTGGCTTCACAATTATAGGTTTACCAATGGGAATTGTGCTTGGTATTTTTATAGGAATGTTAAATATGATTCCGTATATGCAAAACATTGCTCTAATTCCTGCATTATTTTTCGCACTAATGAAATCCTTAGAAACAGGTTCTAATTTGTGGGTAATTTTTGGGCTTGTTTTGCTCGTGTTCCTTGTTATTCAAATAATTCAAGATGCAGTGCTTGTTCCCAAAATTATGGGAGATGCTATTGGGCTTAATCCTGCAGTAATTTTACTTTCACTATCTATTTGGGGGAAAACACTCGGAACTCTTGGACTACTTATTGCTCTGCCAATCACATATTTAATAATTTCATATTATCGTAGATTTATAAATAATTCTCATAAAATAGAGGGACCTTCTCGCATACCCGAAAAAGATTTGAGAAAGAGGTGAGATAATTTTCAAAAAAAAAGCTTCTTTAATTTATATTAACCCTCTTACAAAATTTATTTTTTGTAAGAAGGTTAATATTAAAAGGCTATGGTTATTTCTAAGAACAAAATAATTTTGGAATTTGTCTAAATTTTGCAACCCGAATGCTCTACAATGAAGTGATGTGTTTCACATCGATAATTTCTTGCCGTCGTTTGCTTTTTTGGTACATCGTAAAATTGAAAGTAAATTGTCAATCAATCAACGCACCTATGCACAAGTCCGCACACTGAAAAAAGCAAATGACGTGCAAGAAAATGATAGCGATTTTTTTTTCACTACAATGATGATTTTGTCAATTTTTCAATTAGTTTCATTTTACTGATAGTATTATAAAGAGCTTTTATTATTTTTTCAACAGTTTCTATTTCATCTAAATTTAATATTTTATCTTTTCTTGCTCGTAAATATTTTTCAATTACTTGATAACCACCAACTTTATAGTCATAAACACTTTGTGAAACATTGTCAAAGTATTGAGTTTTATTGATATATAATTTCCCTGTATTTGCTTTGCTATCAATGAATTTTAAATCTATTCTTAAGACTTGGTCTGTTCCTTCTCCTGTATAATTTCCTGTATGTTTAATTTGAGCATTTTTTGGTAAAGCATCTAATAAATGACTTTGAATAAGTTCCCAACCTATTTTTGATAGTTTTAAAAATAGACTTATATCATCTGTAAAAAATATTCGTGGAAAATCCATATTTAAAAATTCAGAATAATTTTTTCTATACGAAAGACTATGCAATATTGCATAAATATATGATAATATTTGTTCAGGAGTAATTTGTTCGTTATACTTTTCGTTAATATATTTTCTGAAATTTATCGTAAAGTTTTCTATTTTTGTGATTTTTTTCTTGTTGTCTGGCAATAAATTTCCGTTTGTATAAATATATAAGGGTGCAATATTTGTTTCTGCCGCCGACCTTGAACCACCTGCAGAATAATCTGTAATATATTTTGTTATAAAAACATGTGTAAAATCAGATTTTGCAAATCGGGGAAATATTAAACCTATATTTTCTTTATTTATAAAATTGTGGTCTATTTTTTTGCGAGGCACACCAATAAAACCGCTATTTTTTCCTGTATAAAATGTTTCTCTTATATCAAAAGGACGATAAAGTATTTTACAAAACTTATTTTTATTTATATTTTTTTTTACGTCTTCTTTGGCTTTTTGTATTTTCCAATCACGACTATCTTTTGTTTTATATTTTTCTGAAATTTCTTTTTCTGTTAAATTTTCAAAATCTGTCAAAACTGTTTTTAAGGATTTTTCAGAAAAATGAATAGTAATTTTATCTCTAACAGTAGAAACGCCACTGCCATATATTTTAAAAACTTCACTTAATCCCCAAAAATTTCCATATTTATTTAGTTTACCATTTATCGTTGTATTTTGAAAATAACTCAAATTATCAATAAAACGATTTCCCCATTTTGTTTTATTAAATTTAGAATTAAAATCCAAATAATTAACTTCTTCAAATCCACAATCTTCAAATTCTGTATTCTGCAAATATTTATATTTATCTTCTCGTGTGCCGTATAAATCTTTATAAAAAAGTTTGCAATCTTGATTTTTTGTTTTATTTTTCACAAAAAAACTAATTGAAACTCCAACTGTAATATCAAACACATTTTTAATGCCTGTTACATTTTCATTTTCAAGATAATGACCATGTAAATTTAAAATATAAATTTCTGAAAAATCGTTTAACAAACTATTTCTCATTTTGCGATGTGTAACTCCCGATAAAAACGAATTATTTGTAATTATTCCTATAATTCCTTTGTCCAAGTTTTTCATTTTATCATGGGCAAAGCGAATAAATTTTATATAATCATCATCAAGGTTAATTTTTATCTCATCTTTGGGTTTGTAATCTTTTATTTTA
>JAOZQN010000544.1 GCA_029932195.1 Bacteroidales bacterium
ACGCTCAAAAACTCACCACCACCCACACAAAATATCGCCACAAGAGCAGTTACCGTTAAGTTCAACTTAAAAATAAGACAACAACAGAAAACTAACAATTTTTATTTCGTATAAATTTGATAATTTTGGCGGATTAATAATGTTAAAATTTGATAATGATAAATAAAGACAATATAAAGGATTTATTACTTTGCTTAAATTTCAAAAAGGAAGAAAAGAAAGGAAAAATGTTTGAAAATATTTATTCAAAATTCTTTCCTGATTTAGATTGTTCTCTTAAAATAGATTTTGAACGTAAAAAGATTATTTATCCAGAGGAAAAAGGATTAATAATTAATGGTGATTTTACCTGTAATTTAACCTCAAACGAAAATTATGTTGTTTTTGAATGTGTGCATAGACTATTAGAAAAAGGCTACAAACCTGAACATATTGAACTTGAACCTAAATGGAAAGTTGGTCACGGAGCAAGTGGAGGAAGAGCTGATATTTTAGTAAAAGATAATTCAAATAAATCACTTTTAATAATTGAATGTAAGACAGAAGGTAGCGAATTTAAAAAAGAATGGAATAATACATTACAACGTGGCGGACAAATGCTGACGTATGCAAAACAAGCAGGAACAACACAATTTGTTTGCCTTTATGCCTCTGATTATACCGATAATAAAGTAATTCCAAATTATCACCTTATATCTTTAAAAGATAATGACAAATTACTTGAAGAATTAGCAGATAATAAACCATTATCATTTGCCAAAGCGAAAGCGTTAGAAGTTGAGGACATTTACAGGGCTTGGAAAGAAACTTACAATTTAGATTTTGCTACCAAAGGAATTTTTGAAGATGATATTCAATCATATAAAATTGGTAAGCAAAAATTTACAATAAACGACCTTGAAGAGATTGGAAGTAAGGATATTCAAAATAAATATCACAAGTTTGCAACAATTATGCGACAACATAATGTTTCGGGACGTGAAAATGCTTTTGATAAACTGGTTAATCTTTTCCTTTGCAAAATTGTTGATGAAGCCAAAAACCCGAAAAATTTAAAATTTAATTGGAAAGGAATTGCTTATGACAGTTATTTTGACTTACAAGACCGTTTACAATTGCTTTATCAAGCAGGAATGAAAGAATTTTTAGGAGAAGATGTTACTTATATTGACAATAAAGCTATTGATAAAGCATTTCGCTTTTTCAAAAAAGACCCCGATGCAACAAGAGAAACTATAAAGAAATATTTCAGACAATTGAAATTTTTCACAAACAACGACTTTGCTTTTATTGATGTTCACAACGAAAAACTATTTTATCAAAATTCAAAAGTCCTTTTGGAAATTGTTCGTATGTTGCAGGATACAAGACTGCAAACTGAAAGTCAAAACCAGTTTTTGGGCGATATGTTTGAAGGTTTCTTGGATAACGGAGTAAAACAAAGCGAAGGACAATTTTTTACACCAATGCCAATCGTAAAGTTCATTCTCAATTCTTTGCCTTTGGAAAGTATCATACAAGAAAATGAATTGCCACCCAAAGCAATTGATTACGCTTGTGGTGCTGGACACTTTTTAAATGAATTAGCTTTACAAATAAAGCCTTTTGTAAAAAAACATAAAGAAACTGCAATTAAAGAATATTACAAGGAAATTGTAGGAATTGAAAAAGAGTATCGTTTATCTAAGGTTGCAAAGGTTTCTGCCTTTATGTATGGACAAGACGACATCAAAATTACTTATGCTGATGCACTTGGGCAAAATGCAAAACTACAAGACAACGAATATTCTGTTTTAGTGGCAAATCCGCCTTATGCAGTTAAAGGTTTTTTGAAAACATTAAGCGAAACCGAAAGAAAATCGTTTACGCTTTTAGGCTCGTTAGACGAAAAAAGTATTTCAAACAACAACAGTATAGAAACCTTTTTTATTGAAAGAGCAAAACAACTATTAAAGCCGGGTGCAGTAGCAGGTATTATTTTACCATCTTCAATTTTAAGTAATGATGCAACCGTTTACACCAATACAAGAGAAATTATTTTAAAGTATTTTCAAATTGTAGCAATTACAGAGTTTGGTTCGCAAACTTTCGGAAAAACAGGAACAAATACTGTAACCATTTTTTTACGCAGAAAAGAAGAAGCCCCTGCACCTGCCGACCATTGGAAAAATAGAGTAAACTCGTGGTTTACTGACAATGAGGCTGATGCTGTTTATAATGATAGTAAATACATAAACAATTATTGCCAATATATTGAAATTGATGCTACACATTATAAAACATTACTTTCAGGAAAGCCAAGTGATGAATTATTGAAAACAGAAATGTTTGCTGATTATAAAAAAGCATTTGATAATTTAACAGAAATAAAAAACCTTAAAAAGCCAAGAAGTGCTTTTAGTAAAAAAACAAAAGCCGAGCAAGAAACCGAACTCGAAAAGAGGTTTTCTGCATATTTAAAAGCAATAGAAAAGGACAAACTTTATTTTTATGTGCTGGCTTCTGAAAACAAGCAAAAGGTTTTAGTTGTAAAAAGCCCAACCGACAACAAGAAACAAAAGCAGTTTTTAGGCTATGAATGGAGTAGTGCAAAAGGAAATGAAGGAATAAAATACATTAATCAAAACAATTCAGCTTTGGATATTGAAGATGCCGAAACAAAAGAATTTATTCAAAAAACGCAAGGTTTACACAATATCAATACACCTTTATACAATCCTAAAAATAGAAATGACAGCAATAAAATAAATAATTACATACAGGAAAATTTTTCAGGAAATGAATTAACTATTACAGAAAATTTAAAACCTTTTATTGCTTATCACAATTTGGTTGATTTATTAGAATTTAATCGTGTTGGTTTTAATAAGCAAATATCAACTACACCAAAAAGAGTAGTAACCATTTCAAGTCAATATCCGCTGGTAAAATTGGGTGCTGTGGTGGAGGTTTTAATTGGCGGAACACCTTCAAGAAATAATCAAAGTTATTTTGGAGGCAAAAATCAGTGGGTCTCAATTTCGGAAATGAAAGGTAATATTATCTACGAAACAAAAGAAAAAATCACAAATGAGGGTGTTAAAAATTCAAATGTTAAACTTATACCAAAGGGGATTACACTTTTAAGCTTCAAATTAAGCATTGGAAAAACAGCAATTTCAGGTGTTGATTTATATACAAATGAGGCGATTGCAGGGCTTATTCCTTTCGACAAAGGAGTGATTAGTAACGAATATTTATTTCAATTATTTACTGCAAAACAAATTGATTTAAGCACAAGCAATAATGCCATTGGAAAAAGTCTGAATAGCAAATATTTAAGAGATGAGATAAAAATTCCTCTTCCACCAAAAGAAATTCAGAAGAAAATTGCAGATGAATGTAATGTTATAGACAAAGAAGTAAAAAAAGCAATTTTGCAAATAGAAAAGGCTAATAACACAATTAAAGATATAGTAAACAATAAATTATCGACAGGAACTATAAAGAAACTCAATGATTTAGTTGATATAAATAAACTCACAAAAGACCCAAGAAAAGAGCCAGATAAAGAATTTATTTATGTGGATATTGAAAGTATTGGAAAAGGAACGGGAACAATAAGCTACGAACAAAAAATATTAGGAAAAAATGCACCTTCGAGAGCAAGAAGAGTTGCACCTAAAAACAGCACAATTATTTCAACAGTTAGACCAAATTTAAAAGGTTTTGCCTTTATTGGTTCAGAGATTGAAAGTATCTACTCAACTGGTTTTGCAATTTTACAAAGCAAAGATGAAAACGAACTTCACAATAAAGTAATTTATTATTCATTTATGTATTCTTCAAACTTAATGCGAGAAATGGAAAATACAATGCACGGAGGTTCTTACCCAAGTTTAAATAAAAATGATATTAAAAACTTTAAAATTCCAGTTCCACCAATCAAAGAACAAGAAAAATTAGTTAAACAAATAGAAAAGTTAGAACAGATAATAATAACCGAACAACTTATGATAGACAGTTCAGTAGACAATAAAAAAGCAGTAATGAAAAAGTATTTATAATAACAATAAGAACTTAATCGAGTAGGCGGTCGGCTACCGCAAAGTAGCCGATGCACCTCTCACACCACC
>JAOZQN010000545.1 GCA_029932195.1 Bacteroidales bacterium
TTTGACAATAAGGACAATTTTCATTTTTTTTTCATTTCACATAAAATTTAGGTAATTTTGCAAAGGAATAAAATCTATCTTTTTTATGAAAATTAAACCAGAATTAAACTGAACCAGTCCCTTCAAATCTAAAAAAAAGAATAAAAAAATGCCAGTAATATTTAAGTTACTGGCATTTTTTGTTTTTAGAGATAAAATTTAAAAGAAATAATAAGATGCAAAAAGCACTCTAAAATTATCTGCTTCTGTAAGTGTTTCTGGCACACCTTTACTACTGAATGTGCTACCATAATTTGCAACAGTATATTCGCCTTCCAAAGCAAATTTCACTTTGTTTACTTTATACGAAATTCGTGGAGAAACTCTATACATGCTTTCAATATTTGTTCCTAATCCATACATTGGTCCAACTATATCGTCGTTTGCACCCATGTTCATAGAATATCCACCAAAAACACCTACCGAGAAGTTGCCATTTGTCTGTAAATCAACCCAAGCAGAAGCTGTGTTTAATGTTGTATATTTTACATATCCTTTGGCTGCGTCGGTTGTGTCGGAAATAGCAATACCTCCAAGACTCAAAACATCTGGCATGTTTTGTCCGTAAACTCCTTGTAATTTGAAAGTTACAGCTTTTGTTTTTACTCTCAAAAATGCAAGAGCATTATAACCACCTATCATTTCATCAGTTTTGTATCCTTGTGGAGTAACTGTCTGTGGTTTTACCTGTTTGTAACTTCCACTCACTCCTATCAATAAAGGTTTTCCTAATGCAAGATGTAATTGTCCGCTAACTTCTGGTATTGCAGAGTTTCGCAAATATGTTCCCGTAGTTCCAGATATTCCTCTACTTGAATAATCTCTTTGCGAATTGGCAATTGCAATAAATTTAGCAGGACCTAATTTTTTAGTAAATCTAATTTGTGGATTTCTTCCAAAAGGTTGAAATGGTGTTCCTGTGTTGAACGACACTGTTCCTGGAAAACAATCGGTTATAAACATTGGTATCCAATATTGTCCGAGTAAAAGTTCCGAAGAGTTCCATTTTAATTTAAAATAAGCATGACGAAGTCTAAAAAGGTTGATATTGTCATTTGCTTGTGCAAAAAAGTCTCCTTCTATTTTTCCAGAAACATCTGCACCAAAGGCTTTTGTCCCCTTAATATTTATGGAAACTCTACTTTGTAAAGATAAAAAATTGAAGTTCAATCCTTCGTTAATATCATTTCCGTCTGCGTCTAAACTTATTGGTTTTGGGAACAATAAAAAGTGTCCTTCACGTGCAGACACTGTTTGGCGTGTGTCCCAAAACATGTCGTTTTTCACAAATCCATTGATGGAAACTTTTAATTTGTCTTTGTCGTCTTCTTGCGAAAATGCAATTGCAGGAAGCAAAAATATCATAAATAAAAATATTGATTTTTTCATTTTATAAAGTTTTGAAGTTTTGAAATTAAGAAGTTTTGACGTTATAAAATTAAAAAGTTTTGAAGTTATAAAATTTTGAAACTGCAAATGCTTTGCGTTATTCAAAATTTCATAATTTCAAAACTTCAAAATTTAATTTATTCTGCTTTCTTTAATTTATCGTTATCTTTCTGAGTAATAAGAGAAACAACAACCAAAGTAACTAATGCTAATGTGAACGAAATAATTGCTGGATTGTCTAACATGTGAGGAGCATTGGCTTTATCTAAACCGTATCTGTCCCACATAGTTGGAGAGGTAAGGATAATTCCTAATGCCCCTACAATACCTACAACAATAGATGATGCAATACCTTTTGCTGTTGTTTTTTTCCAGAATAATAACATTAGAATTGCCGGAAGGTTAGCAGAAGCGGCAACCGCAAACGCCCAACCTACAAGGAAAGAAACATTCATTCCTTTGAATGCAATACCAAGTCCAATGGCTACAATACCAACTGCAAACGCTGCAATTTTACCAGCTTTTACTTTATCTTTGTCGTTTAAGTTTTTGCCCATATATCTGTCAATAAGGTCATGAGCAATTGCACCTGATGAGGCAACAATAAGTCCACTTACTGTTCCGAGAATGGTGGCAAATGCAATAGCCGAAATTATTGAGAACAATCCAATACCAAATGCTTTGGCAAGTAAAGGTCCTGACATATTGCTACTTTCAACGTCCAAAACGCCGTTTGCAGCTGCACCAAGTCCCATAAAAAGTGTTAGCACATAAAATCCTCCAATTGCTGCAATCGCAATAATCGTAGATTTCCGTGCATCTTTCTGGCTTTTAACAGTATAATATCTTATCAGAATATGAGGTAGCGAGGCTGTTCCCATAAACAATGCAAGCATTAATGAAATAAAATTTAATTTAGACCAAGGAGTTGCTCCTTCACCAATTTTAAATTTAAGACCAGGCATCATCATTTTTTTACCAGAAGTAATATTTTGATACCAAACAGTTATTGAATTTTCTCCATCTTTAAATTTTGATTTTTGAAATCTAACAATTTCACTTTTTTCTATTGTAGATAAAAACTTAAACGGACCTAATGCTCCTGTTTCACTAACTTCTTTTCCATCAACAATAATTTTACTCATGTGCCCTACTTGGAAAAATTTGGCATTTGCTTTTGGCTCACCGTTGTAAAGTTTTATCTTTTTTCCATCAACTTTAGTTTCAGTAGTAGAAAGCATTTCTTTAAGAACAGGTGTTCCTTTTTCGTCTTCGAGACTAAACCAGCGAATTATTCCGTCTTTTTCTAATTTCACAAATTTATGCCCTTTCACTTCTTCCTGCGAGACAACATTGTAGTCAGCCACCGTTAAATCATCTCCACTTCCTGTTGGATTGAGGGTAATAAATTGATGATACTCTTGATTTTTAGAATCAGGAGTTAGAGTCAAACCATTATTAAATATGTAAATAGTAAGAATTGTAGAGAATACTATCAACAATCCTCCTTTTATAAACTGCACATAAGTTGTAGATGTCATACCTGCCGTAGCCACAATAAAAACAACGATTGTTCCAACAATTACTACTCCTACCCAGTGTGGTAATCCTAAAAGTGGCGTTACCAACGCTCCTGCACCCACCATTTGTGGGATTAAGTAAAAAATGGAAACAATAAGCGTGCTTATTGCTGCTGTTAGCTGAATTGCTTTAGAATTAAATTTATGGTCTAAAGCATCAGTAAATGTGAATTTCCCCAGTCGTTTTAGTGGTTCGGCGACAAGGAATAGTGCGACAATCCAACCTGCCAGATAACCAATGGAATATAAAAAACCATCATATCCTACGGTTGCAATCATACCACAAATACCTAAAAATGAGGCGGCTGAAAGATAATCTCCTGCAAAAGCAATTCCATTTACTCCCCAGTGAATTGTTCCTCCTGCTGCAAAATACGCGTCTGCTGATTTTGCTTTTCTGGCAAAATAGAACGACAAACCTAATACAAATAATACAAATACAACGAAAAGCATTATTGCAAATATTGAAACTCCGTATATCATAATTCTTCCTCCTTATTCATTAAATTTTCATACCTTGTGCATCTCCAATTATAAAATAATCCGAGTAAAATTGCAAAAATTATCAAACTAAAGCCGTAAACTACCGCTAAATTTTGACCTCCAAGAACTATTTTTCCCATCAATTCGTAATCTATAACCCCAATTGCTACAAAAGCGGCATAAACAACAAAATAGATAAAAAATAGTATTACCCCAAGCTTTGTTTTTTTCTTAATGGCATGGTCTACACCAAGTTCCACTGCTGGTCCGTGATCCATATTTTTGTTTTTTAGTTAATAAATAAAATTTTAATTATCTGTAAAAGTATTTGTTAAGTAGTGTTAAAAAAATGATTTCTATCATATATATTTCAGATATTTAGCACTGTTTTGAATAAAAAGAAAATATGAAAATAAAGAATGTAAATACGATAAAAAACACAATGAAGGAAGGTATTGAGCAAGGGGGCTAGTCTGCTCTGTTTTAACTATTCAGAGCAAGGCTATTATATACGAAAAAAGCCCCTTTGAGGGGCTTAGAGTCTTTTTTTTAATTGGAAAGATGTCTATTATAACTAAAGTTTCGGAGTTGATAAAAAGATGTAAATCAATGTTTTATTTTTTA
>JAOZQN010000060.1 GCA_029932195.1 Bacteroidales bacterium
CTCGCGACCCCATGCGTGACAGGCATGTATTCTAACCAACTGAACTACCAAACCAATTGACTAATTAAAGTTTTGCAAAGATAAAACAAAAAAAACAACTACCAAAAAAAAATAACTTTTTTTTGAAAAAATAATAAAGAGGTGTTTAATTTTATCTTAGTCATGGGGTGATTCGAAATCACCCCGTGACTTTTTTGCTTGTTTTTTCTATTCACTACCTCATTCAAAGTGTAGTGAATAGATTTTCTTTATCTTTACAAAATTACTATTTTTTTTGTAATAAC
Organism: Bacteroidales bacterium; assembly: GCA_029932195.1. Classification (GTDB taxonomy): domain Bacteria; phylum Bacteroidota; class Bacteroidia; order Bacteroidales; family JAOZQN01; genus JAOZQN01. Next base: position 285 of record JAOZQN010000060.1, read on the forward strand.
ATCATGATTATTTACATCAATAAATTTTAAGAGATAAATTCCTTTGGTAAGGTCATTTTTATTTAAAACATATTTTGTAGGAGAACTTATTTTATCTTCTTGTAAAATTTTGCCTGTCAGATCGGTGAGTTGTATTTTGTAGTTTGTTGTTTTATTTTCAGATAAATCAATAATTGTATAGCTATAAAATGGATTTGGATAAATATTGATATTTGTCTCACTATCAATATTTTCTACTCCAACAACTTGTGTGATAGGGATCTCCCAATCTTGGTCTCCGTTGTTGTTCCAACTGTCATCAGCATAATGAAGCACAAAGTGCATAGAACTAACCTCTTGTAGTGGATTGTTAAAAGGTCCTACTGTAATAAAATACAAATCGCTTGATTGTTGTGCAAAAGGCGACTCTACTGCCGGACTCATAAGTGTAGAACCAGCAGGAAGATAGGCTTCTATTGGAGTTGTCCAAGTAGAGCCAACTTTATTTACTCCCCAATGTAGCATTCCGCCAACAGTCATACTTGCGTCGTTACTTACAAAAATAGTTATCTGGTCATTCTCGGTAGGATTTTCAGGAAACCAACTTACACCTGCCACAACCTGCTCTATCACATTGATTGTCATCGTATAGTTATCATCACTATATCTACCTTCACTATCTTTTACTTTAAAATCAAAAATTGTGTATGGATTTCCAAACTCATCGGTTTCGGGAGTAAATTCTAATAAAGTAACATCTGAATAATCAGTTTCAGTTGTGGCTGGGCTACCGTCGTAAGTTAGTGAGCCTGCATCTGATAGAGTAGTTATTTTAACTGCGGCAAAAGTTGCTCCTGCCTGCCCAGTAAACTGAAAATTAGAACTTTCAAAAACATGAGACTCATTCATCATTAAAGAAATTGAGGCATCAGAACCTGTTGGATTTAAACTTGTTACATTTATTGTAAATGTATAAGATGCTTCACTATACAAACCATTATTATCTTTTACATTAAAAGTAAAACTTGCATAAGGACTACCAGTTTCATCTGCTTGCGGAGTGAAAATTAAGTTTGTAACATCTGCATAATCAGTATCTGCGGTAACATCTGCTCCATTGTATTCCAAGTCACCGTTGGTTTCTACGGTAACAATTTGTATTCCATCAAAAGTTGCTCCGTTCATTCCTTGAAAATAGAAATCATCAGTTTCAAAATTATAACTTTCATTAATTAACATATTTACAGTTTGATTTGAACCAACAGGATTGTCGCTCGGGTTATTTTCAATTTCGATATGATAGTCCTGTCCTCCGTTGTTATCCCAAGTTGACTCATTTATTTTTATCACAAAATTCATTTGTTCAACTACTTGGCTCGCATTATTGAATGGTCCAACTACGCAAGTATAAATATCGTCCTCAGCAGAGTATGTGAATGGAGTTTGCACAGCCTGTGCATCAAAAATAACAGTTCCATCTGGGTGATATTCAACTATTGGAGCTATCCAACTTCCTGCGTCATCAATACCCCAATGAAGCACTGAACCATCAACTGCCTGGGTAGAATAAATTGTAATTTGGTCGTTTAAAGTTGGGTCGGTAGGTTGCCAATAAACGTTATCATTTCCTGTGCCACCTTCCTCATCACCAACATACACATGTTGAATAGGAGTTTTGAAAACATTGCCCTCCGTATCTGTAACTTCAACATAATAATCTACAAGAGTATCGCTAAGTCCCGATATTTCAGCATAATACATATTTGCTATTGCAGTAGGTAATACAAAAAAATCTATATCTGGGTCGCCAGTAACATTTCCTGTTTCGGTAATTCTTTCTGTCATTGATATTGATGTCCAATTGCTTACTCCCGAACCTCCTGAATAGGTATCATTTTCACTATTATCCAAAGGATTAAGTCCATCATTATCAGTTCTATATTTTAAAACAGCGGTGGTAATTCCGCTCACATCAAAGGCATAAGTCCAAACTGTAAAATCCTTAGAACTAATATGTTCTTGATATCCATAAATAGGTCCAAACTCACGTCCACCTGGATTATAAGGAAACCGTTGAGGAATAAAAACCGAAGGAGCAGTATTATCAACACCTGCATTATCATTAATTACAATTTGGGCGTGCATTATTGCATTATTTCCTGCAATTGTTTGCTTAACTTCCATATCCTCAGCCTTTCCATAATACATATATCCACTTGTGAGACTTGGAAGGAAAAAATGCCAAGCAAGTTCTGCCTGATTTGCACTTGCTGTTGGCGAAACAATTTCATTAATATCCAAAGTCCCAGTTAAATCCTCTGCCATTATTGTGTAGTTTTCGGCAGCAGTAATTACTGCCCAGTTTCTTGCATCTTCTGTCCAACCATCTGGGTTAAATTCATAAGTAGAAGAGTTGTAGAGAGGCCAAAGCCAATTTATAAATTGCGGATGTCCCCAATCGCTTGACGCATTTACCCAGCCACCATCTTCTACATGCACAATATCGTCGGCAGGCACAGGGTGGTCTGATAAAAATTGCTGAATGGTAGTTGGAACAATTCCAACATTATTGGCTGCCGAAACAAAATTTGGCACTGCTTCAAAATAATAAGAACTTCCTCCACCCCAAGCATTATCTCCATCGTGAGCAAAAAGCACAAGAGTTGGGTGAGCAGGGTCTTCGTAAGGCTGAATATTTGTTTGTATTTCGTCTGTTCCTTGCGGAGAATATCCATCTCGATAGCTTAATAAATCTGCCATTGGGACTACGTCCATTATGTATTCTATTCCTGTTTCGGGATCAATATATTTAGCTTTATGGGCTTGATAACAATATGGTGCAGCAAATTCTCCTCCACGACCATCAATTTGACCATTCCACCAGTTATCTCCATTTGTTGCGACCTTATCTGCTTGGTTTGGTGGCGAGACATTGCAACCATTTGTTCCATAATGCAAAGGATAATCGGCAAGAGTTCGTGCAAGATGGCTGTTTGCAACAACAGACCATTCAAAACCTTCTTCGGTAAGAACTTTTATATTTCTTTCGGAAAAACAACATTCGGCAGGCCAATAGCCTTTTGTGTAATTCGGGCTGTTTCCAAAAGTTTCGCCATAAATATAACGGTGTGCTTGCAATTCTTTGCGAAAAGCCCGCTCACTAATCAACGGCGACAATGCGTGATGATAGGTAAATCCTACAATATCCAAACGAGTATTGCCTCCTGTTGTTTGCCAACTACGAGCTTCTACATAATTATCTGCCCAGTCTGGATAGTATCCCCATTGATTAGCATTGGCGAGACTGTTTACATTTTCTATCAGGCAACCAGAATAATTTACTTGTGCTCCTGCCTCGGGGTGCCAAGTTATATTGGCTACAGAGTTTTTAGCATCGTGCTGATAAATATTTACACGATCGTTTTTACTGAAAATTTCTTGCAAATCGTTAGTTGGGTGGCTTGTTCCTGTACCATAATTGTTTCCCCCACCCGACTTTATATCGTTTGATTCTTTTACAAACTGATATGTTGTTCCTGATCCTTGCTCTGGCCAATAAATTGGCTGTTGCAAATGCCAAAGATAACTTGTGTGAGTTTGTGCTTGAGCATAAAAAATTATACTTATAAAAATAAGTAATAGCGAAATTGATTTTGTATTCATTTTTATATAATTTTAGGTTAATAATTTAATCGTAAAATTAAAAAATAAATAACAAATAGTCAAGTATTTAGGAGTATTTATTTACGCAAACGAAACCGCAAACGATTGCGAATATTTTTATTATAAATACAATTTTGAGTCCACTTAGAAAAGCATCTTTTTGTGAAACTCGGCGTTGGATATAAATTTTAAAATTCTCATTTACAATAAGTGAACTATAGTTTTAATATTTGTATCTGTCTTGATTTTTGTGAAAATACATTTTTCGGAGTGGACTCAAAATTAGAAGTTATTTTTTCTTACAAAGGTAAAAAATATTACGAAAATTACCATTATTTTCTAAAAAAAATCCGAACCTTAAAAAAACAAAAAAGTGAAATTTTTTATTTTTTTAAGACTCGGAATTCTAAAATTGCTTATTTTTTTCTTATTCGTCTAAACTCGTTATATCTAATATAAAGCCTTCCATGCCAATGATTTGGTCGTTTTCAAAAACTGGATTTGCAGATAATATGTGTTTTCCTACAGAATCGTCTTTACATTTTCTTGTTGCGATTTTATTAGAGATTGTTTTTCCAGACATTACTTGATCCACAATATCTTGAAGTGCTTTTAAATCTTTTGTATCTCTACATAAAGAAAAATGTCTTCCTATTATTTCATCTTTAGAGCCTAATTTATACATGTCTAACCAAGCCTTGTTTACGTCTGTAAAATATCCTTGACTATTCAATCGATAATAACCTGCATTACTGTTTCTTACAGCAGAATACATTTGTTGTGCGTTATCATCAAATTCTGTAATATCTAAGATAAAACCTTCTACTCCAATTATTTCATCATTTTCAATAACTGGATTGGCTGATAATATGTGTTTCCCCGTCAAACCATTTTTGCCTTTACGAACAACTGGTTTACCTATAATTTTTTCTCCTTTGAGAACTCTTGCTATAAATCCTTCTAATTCTTTAACATGTTTTTCTTCTCTTGTAACAGAGCAATGTTTTCCAATTATTTCGTCTCTATTATATCCATACAATTCTAGCCAAGCATCATTTGTATCTACAAAAACCCCATCTTTATCTAATTGGTAGTAACCAGCTGCACTCTTGTCCACAGCCTCTTGCATGTGTTTTAAATGCTCTTCTTTCTCATCTACATCTACTACTTCCCAACCCGTAATCATTGCACTTATACTTGCTGTAACTGAATGACCTGTTGTTGTTAAATAAACATGAACTACAACAAAAATAATTAGTGCAAATGCTCCTGCTGTATGAATTAGTGCAATTCCTTCAATTCCTCCTATACTAAACTGATTATTAGGATATATGAAATACATATATATAAAACCAGTGATAACTTGAACAGGTATAACTAATAATTTTAGACCCAAATAAGTTAGTCTTTGAAGAGGATTTAATTTATTGTATCTTGTTTTATTTGTTGGGTGAGGATATCCTTTAAATATTCCTGAAATATAAAATTGAACTTGTTCTTTTAAATATTTGACTGTTGGAATATACTGTTTCCATTCTCCCGTAACGAAGTGCCAGAATATTGCAAAAATAATAAGAATTAAAAAAGCCCATGCTGCAATATTGTGCCACTTAACTGCATTTTCAAATCCAAATACTTTAAAAGAACTATGAACTTCAAAGCCTGTTAGCATTAAAAAGAATATTAGTAATGCCTGAGACCAGTGCCAAAATCTCTCAAAACTACGATATATATATGTTTGTTTTTGCATGTGAAAAATATTTTATTGGTTTAATTTGTTTAATGATTTAATAGTTCAACGATTTAATGATTCAAAGATTTAATTATATAATATTGAATCTTTGTATAATTGAATCATTAATTAAAAAATTATGATTTTTTTCTGCTCATAAATCTAATTCCTGCGTGTATAGAAACCCCTAAAAATGAAAGTATTATAAATAAAACACCAAGAGTATCCAATAATTTACTTCTGTCTCTTCCTATTAAGTAGAAACCTGTTAAATCTTTGAGTTTACTGTCTTGTGAATGGCACTCGGTGCAACTTACACTTTTATCTGTTGGCGAAACCATATGATTTATAGGCCAATACATCTCTGTAGAAATAAACGAGTAATTTCCACTGTATGGAAGTCCCGCATAATCCATTCCTACTTTGGAGGATATATCCCAGTCAAGCCCATGATGATAAGCAGAATCACTATGCCCATATACGTGAGGAATTATAAGCATTTTATTTTCTGTATCAAAAATTTGTTTGCCTCGGTGAACTTTTACAGGTATTATTTTTGAATTTTCATCTTCATAGCTACCGTTAAGTTTATTTATTTGAACAGCAATAGTTGTGTCTTCTATTATATCTCCATAAACATAATTACTTGCAGTTCCGTTAAACCATACATATTCTGGCTCTAAATTAGTTCCCCATTCATAATTTCCTTTTGCTGATTTATAGGTAACATTTCCAAGACTATCATATTCTTTTATTTGTTTTCCCATTTTATCTACTCGCCCAGCTGTTGACCAGTCCCAGTAAGTATTAGTAGCAACTCCTTTGGCATACACTGGAATGTGACAAGTTTGACAAGCTATCTTATTTGTATGATTATTAAGTGTTATGTTTTTATGTGGAGTTGATTCGTGGCATTTTTCGCAGCTAAAATCATCTTTCACATTGGATACACTGTATGATTTTCCAGGTATTTTATGTCTTTCAGTATCATGACAATCTACACAACTCATTCCGTTTCCGTCTTCACCTTCGTCCATATGAACGTCCATTTCTTTATCGGCGTGATATAAATCACTTGATAAATCTCCATGTTTAACATTATCACCACCTCCACCATAAAAATGACAAGTTCCACAATTCTCATTTTTAGGCGTGCCTATATTTTTTGCTATATAATTATAATCTGGTGGGAAATATGTTTTTTTAGCAAATTTTCTTTTTTCCTCAACAGGATAACCCGACCCTAATGGTTGTTTTTCGTAAGTTCCTGTTTTATCGTGGCAAACGATACAGTCAATTTTTTCTGCATCAGAAAAATCAAAATCGTCATCTTTATAGCCATAACCAATATGACAACTTGTGCATTTCCAAGTATTTGTGTTTGTTGCAATACAAAAATTATTTACAACATTGTGTTTTCCAATTCTTATGGTTTCTCCATTTTCTCTAACAACCTCTCTGTCCCAAGACCAGTGAGATGAGTTCATTATTTCTTTATGCCGCTCGTTGTGGCAAGAAATACAAGCCGCTGTAACCTCTTCTGGTCCAGCAAAATCTTGTTGTAAAATTTCAAACTTTTTGTGGTCTGCCTGCCTAATTAAAGTATCTTTTTTATAATCAATTATTTTAATTTCCTCCGCTATATTGCTTTTTGAAATTTTATCAGTTGCAATAAAAACAATTATCCATGGGATAACTATTATTGCAAACAATACAATTGATTTAATTGCTCTATTTCTTTTATTATTTTGCATAATAAGTTTATTTTAAAGTTATAAAGTAGTTGTTAGTTAGAAGTTGTAAAGTTAAAAGTTGTAAAGTAGTTGTTAGTTAAAAGTTTTAAAATAATTAGTTATAAAGTCGTTAGTTAAAGTTAAATGTTTTAACTTTTCACCTTTCACCTTTCTACTTTATAACTTTTAACTTTACAACTTTATAACTATTTAGCAACCTCCTTCTTCAACTTCACCTTCTTCAACGTATTCAGAAGTTTCAAATTTGTAGTCGTGAATTTGTTTGTCGCTAAATCCGTGTCCAATAGTTTCGTCTAACATCATAGAATTCATAAAACTGTTTGCTCCATATTTAAGAGATTTTGCATCGTAACCCAAAATACGTAAATAAGCTGTTACAAATGCACTGTGTTGTCCTGTAAAACAGTAAACTACGATAGTTTTGTCCGTAGGAAGTGTTAGTAAATCAGTATCAAGTCCAAGAGATTCTTTTGGATTATATTGAACTGCTCCCCCGATATGTCCCATATTATAATGCTTTGCTCCCCAATAATTAATAATGTAATAATCACTTGGACTTGCAATAATATCATCTATAGAAATAGTTCCTTTTTTAAATCCATCACTAAATAATTTAGAAACTCTTGAGTCTAAAATTTCTTCTCCGCTTGTTTTTCTGCATTTAAAATCAGGTAAAGTTCCTTTTTCACCTTTTGTTCCTGCATCTACTGATAGTTTATCTACTAAATCCGATTTTGCGTTTTTAGTCCACTTATCACTAAATTTTTTATTCCAAGAGCACATTCCCCATTTCATTGCATATACGTTATCATAACCCATGATTTGAAGAGCCGAAGTTGCATAACTTGCAGTTTGTCCTGTATAACAAACCATTACAATTTTTTTAAAACGTGCAACATCAATAGATTTAATATAGTCAAATAATTCTCCTAACTTGATATTTTCTGCTCCTTTAATATGTCCTTCCGAAAAATCTTTGGCAGAACGTAAATCTACAATTTTAAAAGTTCCTTCTTCTGCGTCGTTTACACCATTAGCTTTAATCATTGCTGGAACTTTTGCAGAGTTAATTAAATCTCCATTTTTAACAATCTCCTCAAGTAGTATTTCACTGTTTAATTTTTTTGTTTCAACAACAATCTCATCTGTTTTTTCAGTTTTGTCGCCAGAGTCTCCACCATTACAGTTTGTTAATAACAACATTGACGGCATTAATAAAAATATTAATGCAAATTTTAATAATTTTTTTGTGTTTTTTTGATTGTAATTCATGTTTTTTTGTTTAAAGTATTAATAATATTAAGAGTAAAATATAAAATACAAAAATAAAAAACAATTTCAATTTACATCTCTATTTTGTTATGTTATAAAATACCTTGTTTAATGTTTAAAAACATCAAACAAAATAACCGTATAACCATCTCTATCTTAACTAGTTACACACACGTAATACTTTCATGTTTATTGTTCATTTTAGATATTGCTCCATATCCGCACTTGATTAGTGTTAATTTATTTTAAATATAAAAACAATTAATTTATTGATTTATTGCATGTATAAAATTGATATTAAAAAAGCAATTAAAATACACATTGTTGTCAAACTATTATATGTTTATAAACATGTAATTTATTTAGATAATTACATATTTATTTTTCTATCTTTGTGGCGTTAAAAATCACTAAGAAATACCTTTGTATAATGAAAACAAATAGACGAGAATTTATCAAAATATCATCAATTGGAGCAGGCGGAATAATTTTATCCTCCCCACTTATTAATCTTTTGGGAAAGCCAGAAGAGCATAAAGACGAGAAAAGAGCAAAAAGATACCCTACTTACTGCGAAGTTTGTTTTTGGAAATGTGCAGGTTGGGTTTACACAAACGAAGAAAAAGGCGAAGAGAAAATTTGGAAAATAATTGGAAACGAAGACGACCTTCATTCAAATGGCAGATTTTGCCCACGTGGAACAGGAGGAGTTGGAATGTATTACGATGAAGATAGATTAAAGACTCCTCTAATAAGAGTAGAAAAAGATGGTGTGCAATCTTTTAAAGAAGCAACTTGGGACGAAGCATTAGACTTGATTGCCAAACGATTAAAAGAAGTTGCGAAAGAATATACTCCAGAATGTATTGCTATGTTTTCTCATGGTTCGGGAGGTAAGTTTTTTAGTAACGTCCTGAAGGCTATGGGTTCTGTTAGTATTTCGGCACCTTCGTATGCACAATGTAGAGGACCGAGAGAAGTAGCTTTTATTGCAACCTACGGAAAAGGAATTGGCTCACCAGAACCTACCGATATAAAAAACACAAAGTGCTTAGTTCTAATAGGTTCGCATATTGGAGAAAATATGCACAACGGACAAGTGCAAGAAATGTCGGACGCAATTGATGACGGTGCAAGTATTATTACTGTAGATCCACGATATTCTACTGCCGCAAGTAAATCCAAATTTTGGTTACCGATAAAACCAGCCACAGACATCGCTTTGCTTTTAGCCTGGATGCACGTTATTATTAATGAAGAATTATACGACAAAGAATATGTAGAGAAATATACTTTTGGATTTGAACAACTTAAAGCACACGTAAAAAGTAAAACTCCAGAATGGGCATATACTATTACTAAAATAAAACCAGATGTTATTAGAAAAACTGCACATGAAATGGCTTCGGCATCACCAGCAGTAATTATTCACCCAGGCAGGCACGTTACTTGGTATGGTGATGATACTCAACGGTTAAGAGCAGTTGCAATTCTCAACGCATTACTTGGCTCGTGGGGACGGCGAGGTGGTTTTTATAATCCTGAAGGAATAAAACTTAAAAAAATGCCACGTCCAGATTATCCAAAACCAAAACGAACTTGGCGTGATGCTCATCCAGACCAATATAGATTAGCAGGTTTAGCACTCTCATCGGGAATGTGCGATGCTACAATTCCTTCTCCAGACAAGGATTGTTCTTACAAGGCATGGATAATTAATGGAACAAATTTAATTACTACACTCCCAGACCAAAAAAATACAATAGAAGCATTAAATAATCTGGAATTTGTTGTAGTAATAGACACAATGCCTGTAGATATTACTGGTTATGCAGATGTAGTGCTTCCAGAATGCACTTATTTAGAAAGATATGATATGCTCCGAACTTCAAAACACAGAGAGCCTTCAATTGCATTGAGAATGCCCGCAGCAAAACCAAAATACAACTCAAAACCTGCATGGTGGATGGCAAAAGAACTCGCAAATAAAATGGGCTTGGGAGATTATGTGCCTTACGAAAAAGTTGAAGAAATGCTTGACTGGCAATTAAAAGAATATGGTAGTTCTTTGAAAGAAATGCAAAAAATAGGTGTCAAGAAAATCGATAGAAAATATGATGACTTATACTTATTAAACGGACAGGAATATGAATTTAAAACAAATACAGGTAAAATTGAACTTTACTCAACTGCATTAGAACGAGAGGGTTTTGATGCAATGCCAAATTATACAGCACACCCCGAACCACCTGCAGATTTTTACCGATTAAATTATGGACGTGCTCCAATGCACACTTTCACCCGAACGGTAAACAATCCGAACCTCAGCGATTTGATGGAGGAAAATAAACTTTGGGTAAATCCGAAAGTAGCAAAAAAATACGACCTAGAAAAAGACCAAGAAATTTGGTTAGAAAATCAAGATGGAATAGTCTCTTCTTTTGCAATAAAAGTAAGAATTACACAAAGAATAGGAATGGACTCAGTATATATGGTGCATGGTTTTGGAGGAACAGCAAATAAATTAAAACGAGCCTACGGAAGAGGCGGAGCAGACTCCGAATTAATTACAAACGTTATGCACGACCCTATTATGGGAGGAACAGGAATGAGAGGTAATTTTGTGAAATTCATAAAAAACAACCCACACGTTTAGGCAAATTAAAATTAATAATTATCCAATTTAAGGCAGTTATTTTAATTTGCCTTAGTTAAAAATGAAATTTTGAAGTTTTGAAAACTTCTGAATTTCAAAACTTCAAAACTTCAAAATTTAACACTTAAATCTAAAGACTTATCTTATGAGATACGGAATGGCAGTGGATACGAATAAATGTGTTGGGTGTAGCGACTGTGTAGTTGCTTGCCAAACAGAAAATAATGTTCCACTCGGATATGCAAGAGATTGGATTGTGGAAACAGTTGATGGAACTTATCCTAATCTTTTCTTAGAACTTCGTTCGGAAAGATGCAATCACTGCGATAATACTCCGTGTGTGAGAGTTTGCCCTACAGGAGCAAGTTTTATTGGTGATGGTGGAATTATTAAAGTAAAACCAAATAAATGTATTGGTTGTGCGGCATGCATAGAGTCTTGTCCTTACGATGCAAGATACATGCACCCAAATGGATACGTGGATAAATGCACTTTTTGTGACCACAGACTCGCAGAAGGACTGGATACAGCTTGTGTTTCGGTTTGTCCTACAAAATGTTTGTATTTTGGCGATGTAGATGACCCAAACAGTGAAATATCTATACTTTTGGCAAACAACAAACATAAAACCCTTATTCCTGAAGCAGGAACAAAACCACAACTGTTTTATATCGTTTAAGTTATTGTTAAATTGCTTTATTGTTTAAATTGTTAAAACCTAATAACAAAACAGTAAGACAATCCAGCAATAAGACAATAAAACAATTCAGCAATAAGACAATAAAACAATTCTAACAATATAACAATACAAATTATGCGAGAAGAATTAATAATTAGCGGACGGCACATAAAAAATCTTGACCCGCATTTGCACATGTGGCATTGGCAAATACCACTATATCTCTTTCTTGGCGGTCTTGCTGCTGGAATTTTGTTTTTTGCCGCATTTATGGTAATAAAAAATAACGGTGATAAATATCCAATGTCCACAAAAATAACTCCAATGATAGCACCTTTTGCTCTCGTTATTGGACTTATAGCTTTGATGTTAGACCTTAAGCACCCACTTTTTTCTTGGCAACTTTACACTACTTTTAGAATAGAATCGCCAATGTCGTGGGGAGCGTGGACGCTTATGCTCGTTACACCACTATCAATAGTTTGGGTAGCATCATATTTAAAAGAAATATTCCCAAAAATTTGGACAAAAAGTAATTTGATAAACAAATTAATGAAGTTGCTTTTTAAAGAAGCAGATAACGAAAAAGTAAATTGGGAATGGAAATATGATTTTATATACAAATTTGAGCAATTTGTTATTAAAGTAAGAAAACCAATGGCCTGGTTAATGCTTATATCATCAATTATTCTTGGAGTTTATACAGGAATATTACTATCAGCATTTAATGCACGTCCACTCTGGAATACAGCAATACTGGGACCACTGTTTTTAACATCTGGACTTTCTACGGCAGCTGCAGTAAATATTATTTTTGCAAAAACAAAAAAAGAACGAATGCTTTACAGCAGGATAGATATTGTGCTGATAGTCATAGAGTTATTTTTGATTGTTCACATGTTTATGGGGTTTCTTGCAGGCTCAGAAATAAAAATTCTAACAGCTCAAATGTTTCTTGGAGGCGAATTTACAATTCCATTTTGGGTTCTTGTTGTAGGACTCGGACTTGTTATCCCACTAATATTAGAAAGCTTAGAACTCAAAGGATTTCACAATATTCCAGCAATAGTTCCTGCAGCACTCGTGATAATAGGAGGACTTTTATTCAGATTTATTATGGTAGATGCTGGACAAATAATTAGATACTTATATTAAGTTTTGAAGTTCTAAAATTTTGAATAACGCAAAGCGTAATAATTTCAAAACATCATAATTTCAGAACTTCCAAATTTCAAAACTTCATAACTTTAAAAAAAATGAAAGATAGAAGCAAAAAATACATGAACCCATATCTTGCGGGATTTTTTATGGGATTAATAATATTAGCCTCGTTTTATCTAACTCGTGAAGGAGTTGGAGCAAGTGGAGCATTCAAAGGAATTTGGGTTAGTGTTGTAGAATCAGTAGCTCCGGCACATGCACACAATTCGCCATTTTATGCTGGTTACTTAAAAAGCCACCCTCACCCATTGCAATCACGATTGGTATTGCTTGTTCTTGGAGTTTTGGCAGGTGGATTTATTTCAGGAGCATTAATGGGAAGACTAAAATTGAAAATAGAACATTCGCCAAAAATAACTTCTAAAACAAGAATTATTGCTGCCATAATTGGTGGAATATTGTTTGGTTTTGGAGCATCACTCGGAAGAGGTTGCACAAGTGGCTCTGCCCTTACGGGTATGGTTTCGCTGTCCGTAGCTGGATTTGTGGCAACAGCAGTAATTTTTGGAACTGGCTATGTATTAGCTTATTTCGTTCGCAAACTTTGGATATAGGAATATTGTTTTATTGTTAAATTGCTAAATTGTTTTATTATTTTAGTAAATTAAGACAACATTTATAATTTAACAATAAAACAATCCAACAGTTTTTAACAATTTAACAATTTAACAATAAAACAATTTTTAACAATATACCAAAAAAACATGGGACCTTTAACAGAACTTGGAATTTTAAACCACGAGGGTGGAATTTTGATGGCATTTATCATCGGAATAGCTTTCGGATTTATTTTAGAGCAGGCAGGATTTTCATCTACACGAAAACTTGCTGGCGTTTTTTACGGCTACGATTTTGTTGTAATAAAAGTATTTTTTACCGCTGCAATAACTGGAGCAACAGGCTTAGTATTAATGAATTATTTTGAAGTTATAGATCTAAAATTAATTTATGTAAACCGATTTTTTCCACCATCAGCAATTGTGGGAGCAGCAATAATGGGAGCAGGATTTATTATTGGAGGATTTTGTCCAGGAACAAGTGTTTGTGCAGCTGCAATTGGCAAAATTGATGCAATGGCTTTTATCGGAGGAATTTTACTCGGAATAATAATTTTTGCTGAAACCTTCCCTTTATTCAAAGGATTTTTTACTGCAAACCCAAAAGGAAATATGAAAATAACCGAAGTATTAGGAATAAAAGATGGACTATTTGTTTTATTCTTCATATTAATCGCACTGGGAGCTTTTGCAACAGTTCATTTTATTCAGAAAAAAGTTAAAAAAGTAGAATATTAAACAAGTTATGAATTTGATAAATTTTGAAATTTTGAATGAACGCAAAGCGTCTGAAAATTTCAAAACTTCAAAACTTCAAAACTTCAAAATTTATATATATGAAAAAAAGATATGTTTTTTTATCAGCAATAGCAATAATTTTTGGAATTATTGTAGCAGTACTTCCTGCAAAAGACGTAAAAAATGAAATTCAACCAGAGCAAATGCTGTTAGAAATTTTGGACGAAACAAGATTTTTATCGGTTGATAAAGTTGCAGAATATATTGTAGAGCAAAATCGTTTTGTGTTACTTATAGACGTGCGAACCCCCGAAAAGTATGCAGAATGGACTTTGCCAGGAGCAATAAATATTCCTTTTGATAGTATTCTTAATCCAAGTTATGAGTATATTTTAAATCAAGATGTTTATACGAATGTGCTTTTTTCTAACGGAAGCGTATATTCAAGTCAATCGTGGATACTTTTGAAAAGAAAAGGTTTTTCTAATAATTATGTTTTAGATGGAGGTTTGAACAAATTTATAGAAACTTTTTTTATGATGAAAAAACCTAAAATAGAAGACCCAAATGAAGTAAAAGATTTATACCAATTTAGAAAAGGTGTTCGTCAATATTTTACGGGTTCGGGAGACGAGGGATCATCAGATAATACAAAAACAGAAGTAAAAGTTATCATAAAAAAGGACAAAAATAAAGAAGACGAAGGAGGTTGTTAGATTAAGTTGTGAAGTTTTGAAATTGTGAAGTTTTGAATTGTTTTACATCTACAAACAAACTTTATAACTTAAAAACTTCATTATTTCAAAACTTCATTATTTCAAAATTTCAAAACTTCAAAATTTCAAAACTTACTTAAAAAATGGAACAAAATAAAACAAAACCAATATTATTAACTTCATTAGTTATACTTCTAATTGTAACATCTTTAGTTCTTTTATTAAAAGACCATACTCCTGATTATCAGCTATCTGTAGAAGAGATGAAGTCTAAGTTAAAAGAGTATGATAATAATCAAATATCTCCAGAAGAGTTTATAGAAATATATTATTCCAACGATTCTTTATATCGTTTTATTGATTTGAGAAATCCGAGAGAATATGCAAATGGACATTTGCCAAATTCAATAAACTTGCCTTTGGACGACCTTTTGAACGAAGAGTTCGTGGAAATTCTAAATCAGGATAAGAAAATAAATGTTCTTTACCACGATAACCATTGTTTGGCTTGTGCTCCTTGGATGTTGCTTTCGCAAATGGGTTACAACAACAACAAATTACTAATGGGTGGATATGGTTATGTGAAAGCAAATATTATTGATAATTTTTCGCCAATGTCGGGAAGTTTTAAAAGTGAAAAAGCGAAATATAACTATAAAGAAGTAATAAACAACGCATCAGGAGGAGGTTCTACATCAGAAACTTCTGCTACAGTAGCTCCAATAGTTCCTGTAAAAAAACATGAAAAGGAAGAAGAAGGAGGTTGTTAAGCTAAATTTTGAATTTTAGAAGTCTTGAAATTATGAATCAAGATAAATAATAATGCTTAATAGTTTCAATATTTCAAAACTTATTAAAAATAAAAATAATGAAAAATTTCTTATATATTAGTGTATTGTTTGTTATATTTTTATCGGCTTGCAGTAGCTTTGACCAAAAACAAGAAATACAAACAACAAAAGACAGTAGTGCTGTAAACGAGTTTGAGGTATTAATAGATTTTGTGGAAAAAACAGGAGATTTTATTAATACAAAAAAGACTCCCGCATTAATTATTGCAACTGATGTTAATAAAAACTTGGACAAATATCTTGTTATTGATATAAGAAGCGAAAGTGCATATATCAGTGGACATGTTGATGGTGCTTACAATGTGAAAGGCGAAAATTTATACTCATTTTTGCAAGACAGTGTATCTGCTTCTGCTTACGAAAAAATCATAATAACCTGTTTTAGTGGACAAACTGCAAGTTATTTTACTTCTTTACTGCGACTTGCTGGCTACGGAAATGTATATGCCATGAAATGGGGCATGAGTTCGTGGGCTACTGCTTTTGCAGAAAGCAAGTGGCTTAAAAAAATCTCGTCTGAATACGAAAGTCAGACCGAAACAAAAGGAAATTCTAAGAATCCAAAAGGAGATTATCCAATTCTTAGCACTGGTAAACTAACTGGTTTTGAGATTGCACAAGCAAGAAGCAAAACTCTTATTGAAGAAGGAACTAAAAACATGAAAATTACTGCTGACGACCTTTTTGCAAATTTAGATAGTTATTATATTGTAAATTATTGGCCTATGAGTAAATACGCCATTGCACATATCCCTGGAGCTGTTCAGTATGAGCCAAAAAAATCTTTAAGTAGAGAATCTTTTTTATCTACTTTACCTACGGATAAAACTATTGTAGTATATTGTTACACAGGGCAACACAGTGCTTTTATTGTAGCATATTTGCGATTTTTAGGATACGATGCAAAATCACTTTTATATGGAGCTAACGGATTTATGCACAACATAATGAAAACAAATCCAGACGTGGGACACCCATTTAAAGATGCTTTTATTTTTGATTTGCCTGTAACACAAGGAAAACAGCGTTCCAGTAAAGTTGCTCCAAGTGGCGATGATAATTCACAACTAACAACACCAACAATAGTTCCTAAAAAGAACAACAAGGCTGATGATGAAGGAGGTTGTTAAACAAATTTATTTTATCATAAAAAAAGGTTTACACAAATGTAAACCTTTTTTTATTGATAAAATTATAACTGAAGTTTCGGAGTTTATAACATCTTAAATATCAAAAAGTTAAAAAAA
>JAOZQN010000546.1 GCA_029932195.1 Bacteroidales bacterium
TATACGAGCTATTTTTAATAAATTTAATGGTAGTTTGGGAAAACACGGTTCGCTTGCTTTTGTTTTTGACCACAAAGGAATTTTCGCAATTCCAAAAGGAGATTTAGATGCCGAAGAATTTGAACTAGAAATAATTGATGCAGGTGCAGAAGAGATTGAAGTAGAAGATGATACAATTATTGTAACAACCGAAATGCAAGATTTTGGCAACATGCAAACAAAACTTGACGAACTAAAAATTGAACCAGAAAACTCTGAGTTACAACGAATTCCTAATAGTTTTAAAGAAGTAGATGTGCACACAGCTAAAACAATCCTAAAAATGATTGACCGCTTCGAAGACGACGATGATGTTCAGAACGTGTATCATAATATGGAAATGACAGACGAAATAGAGAAGATATTGGAAGAATAATTACAGTTTTCATATATGGATTTCTAGGCGAAAGCTAAGGTGTTAAAAATTTAATGTTTTTGCTAAAAAAGTTCTTTCTTTAGACATTCCCAAGTTCTCTTTTTTTTGCCTTGTAGCAAAAAAAGAACGTTGGGAAGTCTTTCGTTATCCATCTCCCGACTTGCCAATCCCTTAACACCTTAGACGAAAGCCAATTAAAAACTAAGCATTAAAAACTTAAAACTCTACGAAATGAATTTAGAACTAAAAATAGACGACAAAATTAAAAATATAGAATTGATTGAAGAGTCGGAAAATTCTATAAAAATAAAAGTAGATAACAAGATTTATGAATTAGATGCAACAAAAACATCTTCAAATATTTATTCACTAATTTATAAAAATAAATCCTACAATCTAGAATTTGCTAAAAAAGATAAAAATTATACTATTCATTATAAAAATCAAGCTTTTGATTATAAGATAATTGACGCACAAGACAAATACAACGCAAACAGACAAGGAGGAGCAGAAGAAGACAGCAATGTAATTTCTACACCAATGCCAGGAACAATTGTGAAAATTATGGTTAAAGTGGGAGACGAAGTAAAAGAAGATGATATAATTATTATTGTGGAAGCAATGAAAATGCAAAGCGAATACAAGGCAAGTGGCGACAAAACTGTCAAAAAAATACTTGTAAAAGAAGGAGATAACATCACAGGAGAGCAACCGTTAGTAATTTTAGAATAACAAATTGCGGGTTGCAAACAGGTTGCAAGTTACAGGTTGCAAGTTCCGCAAAGCGATAAAATTATTTCAAGTAAATATTCACCCTTTCACTTAAAGTGAAAGGGTGAATAAAAATAAAAGAGACTCCAATAAACCAATAAACCAATAAACTATATAATGTCAATATTACAAGATAAATTTAACGAATTTGAACGCAGAAGTAAAGAAGCCGAACTTGGCGGAGGCGAAGCAAGAAAAGAAAAACATCGCAAAGCTGGAAAAAAAACAGCACGTGAACGTGTTGATTTACTATTAGATGCAGGAACATTTGTAGAAACAGATAAATTTGTAACTCACACAGCTACCGATTTTGGAATGGACAAAAACAAAATTGTAGGCGACGGAGTTGTTACAGGTTTCGGAAAAATTGACGGCAGATTAGTTTACGTTTTTTCGCAGGATTTTACTGTTTTTGGAGGCTCGCTTAGTCGGGCAAATGCCAATAAAATACTTAAAATCATGGACTTATCTATGAAGGCAGGAGCACCAGTTATTGGCTTAAACGACTCTGGCGGAGCAAGAATTCAGGAAGGAGTAGCAAGCCTTGCAGGATATGCAGATATTTTTTATCAAAACGTGATGGCTTCTGGAGTTGTGCCACAAATTTCGGCAATTCTCGGACCTTGTGCAGGTGGTGCAGTATATTCGCCAGCTATGACCGATTTTATTCTTATGACAAAAGAATCAAGCTACATGTTTGTAACTGGTCCTGATGTGATAAAAACTGTTACCAACGAGGAAGTTACAAAAAACGAACTCGGAGGAGCAATGACTCACAACTCCAAAAGTGGAGTAGCCCACATGGTTGCCGAAGACGACGAACAAGCAATGATGATGCTACGAGAATTAATTGGTTTTATGCCTTCAAATAATATGGAAGACCCTCCATATAAGCCAACTAACGACAGTCCAGAAAGAGAAGACGAGAGCCTACAAGAACTTGTGCCTGCCGATCCAAACAAACCATACGACATTAAAGAAATTATAGAAACTGTTTCCGACGACAACATATTTTTTGAAATAATGCCTCATTATGCCAAAAATATTGTAGTAGGATTTGGTCGTCTTGCAGGAAAACCTGTTGGATATGTTGCAAATCAGCCAGCATTTTTTGCAGGAGTGCTTGATATTGATTCTTCAACAAAAGCCGCTCGTTTTGTGCGTTTTTGCGATGCTTTCAATATTCCGCTTATTACGATGGTAGATGTTCCTGGATTTTTACCCGGAACTACTCAAGAATTTGGAGGAATTATCAAACACGGAGCAAAACTTCTTTACGCATTTTCGGAGGCTACTGTGCCTAAAATCACGCTGATAACTCGCAAAGCTTATGGAGGTGCTTACGATGTTATGAGTAGCAAACACATTGGTGCAGATTATAATTTTGCATATCCAACCGCAGAAATTGCAGTTATGGGAGCAGACGGAGCAGTAAATATTATTTATCGTAAAGTTACTGATTTAGAGGAGAAGGCAAAAATTGTAGAAGATTATAAACACAAATTTGCTAATCCATACAAAGCCGCAGAACTTGGTTATATTGATGAAATTATTTTTCCAAAAGACACCCGTAAAAAATTAATTCAGGCATTGGAAATGACAAAAAATAAAAGCAAACAAAATCCACATAAAAAACACGGAAATATTCCATTATAATAGTTTTTAATTTTGAGTCCACTCCGAGAAGTGTATTTTTGTCAAAATAAAGGCAGATACAAATTTTAAAAACACAATGAGCATGTCTCATTGCACTCGTTGTAAATGAGTATTTTAAAATTTATATCCAACGCCGAATTTGGTAAAAAGATACTTTTCTGAGTGGACTCAAAGATTAAAATAAAACCATATCTTTACAAAAATTAATCGTAGTTAAAAATGAAACAAAAAAAAGTAATACGAAAAGGCAGCTCTGATTTTAAAACAATAATAGAAGACAACGGCTATTTTGTGGATAAGACAATGCTTATAAAAGAATTTTTTGATAATGGAAATTATACTATGTTAATGCCTCGTCCTAAAAGATTTGGAAAAACACTTAATCTTTCAATGATTGAACATTTTTTTGATATTCAAAAAACCGACAGTGCAAAACTGTTTACCGAATTTAAAATAGCAAACGAAAAAGATTTTTGCAAAGAACATCAAAATAAATATCCTGTAATAAATGTTTCACTAAAAAAAGTAAAAGAAGCAAATTGGGATAAGTGTCAAAAAAAGTTTAAAATTCTTATTTCAGATTTATATCAGAAACACGATTATCTATTAAATTCCGATAAACTTAAAAGCTACGAAAAGCAAATTATTGAAAGTATAATTTTAGAAACAGCAGACCAATCAAAATATGAAAATAGTTTGTTAAAATTGGCGAACTATTTAACATCTCATTTCAACAAAAAAGTTATAATACTTGTAGATGAATATGATGCACCAATAATAAGTGCTTTTTCGAATACAAACAGCCCAATAAAATCAGAAGACAAAGAAAATAAAACTTATTATCAGAACGTAATATCATTTATGCAAAGTTTTCTTGGCGAAGCCTTTAAGGGGAACGAAGACAGCTTAAAAAAAGGACTTTTAACTGGTGTTATGCGTATAGGCAAAGAAAGTATATTTTCTGAATGGAACAATTTTGAAGTTTATGGGATTACAATGCCTTATTTTTCAGATAGATTCGGTTTTACCAAAAATGAAACAGAAAAATTATTGGCATATTTTAACTTGCAAGACGATAACGAAAAAATTGCAAAATGGTATGACGGTTACAAATTTGGTGATATTTCTAAAATATACAATCCTTGGTCAATAGTCAGTTATGTATTAAATAACAAAGCCGGATTTCGAGCATACTGGGTGAATACGAGCAATGACAGTATGTTGAAAGAACGAATAAAAGTAGAAAATATAAAAAATGCAG
>JAOZQN010000547.1 GCA_029932195.1 Bacteroidales bacterium
AATATGAAATAACTAAAATGTCCAGTTTGACTAGTGAAATTTTTGAGGTCTGTAGCACAGTGTCTTAATAGCATTGGAAGTTTATATTTTGATAATAAGCAAAATTATTTAGCATTAGAATATAAATTTAAAGCATTAAAAATAGCTAAAACGAAATGGAACAACAAATTAATAGGCGGAATATATAATAATATTGGATTAATTTATGATGAAATTAATAACAACGAACTTGCATTAGATTATTTTAATAAATCGTTGGAAGTATTTGTTAATATTTTTGGTGAAAACCATAGTTCTGTTGCTAATAATTATCAAAATATTGGAACTATGTATAAAGAACAAAAAAACTACGAGCTTGCAATAGAGTTCTTTTTGAAATCTTTAAAAATTAAAGAAATTATATTTGTAGATAATAATGTAAATTATGCAGGAAATTACATTAATCTTGGTTATTCTTATTTTTATCTTTCAAAATTTGAACTTTCGTATCAAAGTTTAACAAAGGGAGTTACTCTCCTTGAATCATCAAATAAAAACAATGAAACATTTTTAATAAATGGATATTTTGGTCTTAATAAATTATTTTTAAAACAAAAAAATATAGATTCTGCATTAATTTATTTAGACAAAGTACAATACAGATGTTTGAAGCATAATAAACTAACTCCTACTTTAAAATTAAGTGATTATTGGAACTGGTCAGATTTAATAGAAAGTTATTATAGAAAAGCTCAAATTTTCACAAACTATTACACCGACTTAGATTTTGAAAAAGAAGAAGGTTTAAATATTGCATTTTTACACTACCAAGCCTGCGATACTTTAATAAATCAAGCTCGGCAAGAAATTACCTTACAATCAGATAAATTATCACTCGCCGAAAAAGCAAGCGAAGTTTATCAAGGTGCAATAAGTTTGTGTTTTAAAATGTCTGATGATAATTATTACAAAGAACAAGCATTTTATTTTTCCGAAAAAGATAAAACCCGCATACTGCTTGATGAAATAGCTGAAAAAAATGCTATGCAAAAATCTAATATTCCAGATAGTTTAATTGAAAAAGAAAATGATTTACGTTTTTATGTTTCATTTTACAGAAATAAACTTGCCGAGCAATTAGACAGCACAGAAATAGAAAAATATAATGAAAAACTATTTGAAACAAGCAGAAATCACGAAGCACTAATAGAACAATTAAAACAAGACTATCCAAAATTTGCAAAGCTAAAATATAATCATGAAGTTCCACCAGTTGCAGATATTCAATCTATTTTAGAGCCAAACACAGCTATAAGAAGTTATACGGTTACCGATAGTTTAATTTATATTTTCACCATAACAGAAAATAATTTTGAAATAGATACAATTAGCAAAAACAAAAATTTCAACTCAACTATTTCGGATATTCGAGACTTAGTTGTTCTGAAAGGCAATGAAACTCATTATCCCAATTTTATAAAACATACCGAAAATATGTATAATCAGTTATTTCCGGATTATGCCGAAATTCCTACCGAAATAGACAATTTAGTAATTATTCCCAACGACAGCCTATCTTTAATTCCTTTTGAAGTATTATTAACTGAAAAATATACTGGTCATTCAGATAATATTTCTGAATATCCGTTCTTGTTAAAAAAATATGCAATTCAATATTCGCCTTCTGTAAGTATGTATTATCAGTTACAAAAAGAAAAAGAAAGTGCAAAATATGACATTGTAATTTTAGCTCCTGTTTTTAACGGTAACGACAGCATAATAGTAACAAAATCGGACAGATTACAAGAAATAGAACAAAATCATGTTTTGCGTTCTTTCGACGAACAAGGATTTTTAGACGGCAATGGTAATATTACTTACTTAAAACATTCTGAAACAGAAGCTAATAAAATTTTCAAAATATTTAAAAAACGTATTTCTATGAAGCGTTTGCATCGTGGAGCAAATGAATATTTTGTAAAATCGGATACTTTGTCGCAGTATAGAATAATTCATTTTGCAACACATGCAAAGTCTAATACCGATAAATCATATTTGTCGGGAATAATTCTATCGCAAGATACAATTGGTGGCGAAGATGGTTTTTTGTATTCCAACGAAATTTACGGTTTAAACTTAAATTCCGAGCTTGTTTGTCTTTCTGCCTGCGAAACAGCTACAGGGAAAGTGCAAAATGGCGAAGGAGTAATGGATTTATCCAGAGCATTTTTCTTTGCAGGCACACAAAATGTTATTGCAACTTTATGGAAAGTAGAAGATGAATCTACATCAAATATAATGACAGATTTTTATAAGAACTATGATAATAAAAATAAGAAATTTGCTTATGCCTTACAAAAAGCAAAACTTGATATGTTAAAATCAGACGACCACAAGCATCCATTTTATTGGGCACCCTTTGTTTTAATTGGAAAGTAATATATTTAATAATTCTTTTGCTTGTATTACAAATTCGTTTTCTGGTTTACTCGTTGCTACAAGTTCTTGTAAAATTATTACTGTTTGTTTTTTATTTTCTTTAAACATATAACAATATGCAAGATAAAGTTTTGCCGGATAAGGAAATTTATCACTGCATTTATTTTTATTAGCAGTATATGAAAAATGAATTATAGCAGAATCTAACAATGCTTTATTTGTATTTTTATTATATTTATATGCTTTTAATTCAACTACACCTTTATTAAGATTAATTTCACAAAAGTCCGGAAATTTTTTACTCAGTCCTTTTTCTATAAATAAAATAGCTTTTACAAATTTATTTTCTATCAAATAAAAATTAAGACTATCGTATTCTTCGCTTCTCGTATTTGCATCAAACAATTTTATTTCTTTGTCAATTACTAAATCTGCTATTAATCTTTTTTCTTCAATAATTTCAGGTATAATAATTTCGTTATTAAATGTATCTGCTTCAATTATATTATTTAGGTCTGCAATTTTATAAGAAAGCGAATCGTTTACTGTATTTATATTTGCAATAATTGAATTTTTTTGTTGTAATTCTTTTTGTAAATTAGATAATTTACTTTCGGTATTAATAGTTTTTGTTATCATAAATATTGAAAATCCAACGAGTAAAAACAGAGTTGCTGCATAGCCCATTGCAACATAACGATTTATAGAAATATTTTTTGATTTTTTCTGTTTCAATTCTACAACTTTATTTGTTTTTTCAGGAAATAATTTTTTAAGATTCTCTTCTTTTTTTGTTTGTAAAAAAGCCAATAGTTCTGTTTTACCCATTTTTTTCTTAAACATAAGTTCGGTAAAATCGTCTATGGTTGTTTGCCATTCGGGCTGTTGTGCCAAAAACTTTTCGAGAACAGTTTCTTCTGCATCGTTCATGTCTCCATAGCAGTAGTCAGCTATTGTTTTTATTGATATATAATTATTTTTTAAATCCATGGGATACTTTCAATATTTAATTGTTTTGCACATTTTTGTCCTTGTCTAATAAATCGGCTCTTTATATTACGAGTTTGATTGTAGTCTAAATTCATTTGTTTAACAATTTCTTGAATTTTATAGCCAGTACTAAACAATTTTAAAAACTCGGAAAGCTCCGCATCCTTTTTTTTCATTATACATTTTTCAAACAAATCTAATTCCATCAATTTTTGCACAATTATTTCAAGGTCATAATATTCGTCTTCCAATAATTCGTATTTTAAACTGTCTTTATTTTCTCGTTTTTTATTTAATTCCTTGTATTTATTTATAGCTTCTCTTGTTATTATTTTGTCCAAAAATGCTTTTATGTTTTTAATTTTTTCTCTATTAATTGTATATTCTTGTTTCATTTTTTTTTCAAGAAAATGATAAACAACTTCCTCTGCATTTACATCGTTTTTAACCACAGCCATCGCTCTTGCATACATAACATTGTAATAGTCCTTTATTAATATCTCGAAGCCTTTTTTGCGTTTTTCAATAGAATTACTTGCCAACAAATCTTCTATTTTATATTCAATTCTACTCATAAGACAATTCTAAAATTTGTTTTTGCATATTTTACTGTATTTTTTTTGCAAAATTAAACAAAATAGATTAACTAAAGTTTCGGAGTTGATAAAAAGATGTAAATCAATGTTTTA
>JAOZQN010000548.1 GCA_029932195.1 Bacteroidales bacterium
ATGCCGTTTTTGTAATGTGTTCACAACCAGCTAATTACAACTCCGAAACTTCAGAAAATTGATATTCAAATCCTAATAATAAATTATTATAGCTTGATATATATATAAGTAATGGTAATGTCTTTAAAATTTGAAATTGTAATGTGCCATATAAACTAAATAAGTTGTTTTCTTGATTTAAGTATGTTACTTCAATGGAATTGACTATTTTGTTGTCATAAAAAGATTTATTATATGAAATATCTATTGTGTTTATCTTAAATCCTCCAATAAATGAAAATCTTTTATAATTGTATAACAATGCAACAGTTATTTTCATACTGTTTAATGAATTACACGATTCTAATGGCCAATTTGCTATTTCAAAAGGTAATTGTTGTTTTATAGAATCTGTAAAACGATAATATTTTGTTATAGTATCTGCAGGAGTAGAAAATTTTTGTTTGTCATTGTAGAATGTTAAACCTGTTCTTATGTATATATTTTTTACTATCTTGAAATTTTTATTTATTTCAGCATGTAAAGCAATAGTAGAATATGAATATAAACCAGGATTTCGTGTAACTTGCAATACTCCTAATCTTGGAAGAAGACTATCTGGACGAAAGTAATTATTCTTCTTGTTTACATGGTGGTATGTAATACCAAAATCTACAGCAAAAGGGTGTTTTTTATTATCTTGTGCAAAAGATTGTGTAAAAAATAAAATTAATATTATTACTATCAGTTTTGTTTTCATAGTTATTTTTATTAAAATCTATATTCTACTCCAAGTAAATAGTTATCTCCAAACATAAAATAGCCATAAAAAGGAATAGTTTTTAGTATTTGATACTGTATTCCATATGAACCTGTATGGAAATTAAAGGTTTTTGTAAATAGAAAATATTCAAAATATTTTAAGTTAATATCATTTGCGTATGTATTATTATTATATTCTATATCTATAATTTTAAAGCTCCTTGTGGTCATTAAAACAAACCTCTTGTATTGAAATGAAAGAGAAAATCTTAATTTTATACTATTAGTATTTTTTTTAATTATCAGGGGATAATTAGCGTCTTTAAAATTCATTTCATTTTTTAAAGAGTCTGGGAAAACGTAGTATTTATTAATAGTATCAATTGAAGTTATTTTCTTTAAATTGTCATTATAATACGTAAGACCTGTGCCAAAATAAAAGTATTTTAAAAAATTATAATATTTTACTATATTAGATTGAAAAGCAAGAGAAGAATAATTATAATAGCCTGGGAAAGGTGTTACTTGTCCCATGTAAGCAATATAATCAGAGGAGAAATAATTATTCTTCTTGTTTACATGATGATATGTAATACCAAAATCTACAGCAAAAGGGTGTTTTTTATTATTTTGTGCAAAAGATTGTGTAAAAAATAAAATCAATATTATTGCTATCAGTTTTGTTTTCATAGTTATTTAGTTTTTCAGTTTATTAATGTCTTCTTGCATTTTTTTCATTTGTTTGTCTTGCTCTATAATATATAAGGTGAGTTCTTCTATTTTAAGAAGTAGGGTAGCATTAAATTCTCCTAAATCAAGTCCGTTTTCTTTAACCTCAGCTTCGCTTGGCACATTTGGAAGGTGATGGTTTTCTGTTATGTATTGCTCTACTTCGGTGAGTGGCATAAGTTCGTATTCGGGGTAGAATACGTAATCGGGTATGCTGCCTTGTGTTACTTTTATTTTTCGGGCAAAAACTTCACCGTCTCCATTTACAAGAAACTGAACTCCTTTTACATTTCTAAATTCTAAAAAACGATGAGCATAAGAACCCTCTGTATTAATTTGAATTCTTGGTCCTTCTTCATAAGAACTACCACCAGAAATTAATAATGCACCATTATTAATATTTAAGTGTGTTATTGGCTCGCTTGTTCCAGTCCCTACGTTTCCGTTGTTTTTCCAAGTTAAAGCAATATTTTCTGTATCTTCAGCACCTCTTCTTGTTCCTAATGCTCCTTTGCTATTGCCATACACAACGGATCCATCTAATTCTGTATTAGCAAATTTTTTGGTATTTGTTCCATACCAGCCAAGTCCGTGGTTGTTGTCTGTATTCCTTCTTAAATAAATATCATTATCATTTGTTCTAATTTTGCCCTCTACGTCTAATTTTACAGTCGGGTTAGTTTTTCCTATTCCAATATTTCCACCTTTTGGGTTAAGCACAATATGTGAGGCATGTCCCAAGTATTTATTTGGGTCTGTTTTGTAATCGTAAGCTTGAAGATATGCAACTCCAAAATCACCTATTTCTGTATCTGTTCCCATATACAATACATTGTCTTCTCCAATAATAGCAAAAGGGTGAGATTGCCATAAATTTTCATTTATATTGCCTTCTCTAAATATTTGGAATTTATGAAGGTAATCTTCAGAATACCATGACGAGGGTGTTCCTATTCCTACGTTTCCACCTCTTGGGTTTAAAGATAAGTCTGCAAAAGAACCAGTACTTGTAAAATTAGCATTTTGTATGTATCCTACTCCTTTCCCGTTTCCTTTTGTGTTGTCTGTTCCCATGTACAAGACATTTTTACTTCCAGTTATTGCAAAAGGGTGCGATTTCCACAAACCACTATCTATACTTCCTTCCTCACAAATTTGTAGTTTATGTTTATAATTAGTATAACCTTTCCATTCACTTTCTCCTATTTGAACATGCCCTGCATTATAATAAATATTAGTATCGCTTACTTGCCAAGTGGTTTTTATGTTATCAGCTGTTAGGTTTCTAACTGTCATGTCTCCGTTTTCATCTACTCTAAAAGAGTTGTTTTGGTTTCTAAAAGTTTTGGCGTTTACTGTTCCTTGTGCTGTTATGCCTCCTTCGCTGTGGAAAGCTATTTTGTTGGGTTGGTCTTTGTAGTCAAATCGTAGGCTGGTATGGTCTAATCGTATATCCCAGTTTACTGGTACTATCCCTCTTAGCTCTTCGTCGTCGTCTTCTGGTGGTGGGTTTATTCCGTTGTCGTAGGTGCTTTCTAACCGTATTGTTGGCTCGTTTTCTGCTTTTATGTGGATGTTTTTTTGTGGCTGGCTTGTTCCAAGTCCAAAATATGCTTGCGAAGAAAATACAAATTTTGTTTCTGCTTCGGGTGTTTGCTGTTCTAAATCTGTGTATATTAGATTTAATTTTGTTCCGGCATTTTCAATATCCCACACCTTATTATGTAGAGCAACAGGGTTTGGAGGCGTTGTTCCGCTTTTGTTTCCGCCTGTGGTGTAGGTATGCAAACGTAGTGTTGCACGGTCTTTTGTTGTTCGGACTGTAATAGATTTGTTGGGCGTGTTTGTTCCTATTCCGAGTTTATCTGTTTCGTTTTTAAGATAAGTGTTGTTATCTGTTCGTTCCCAAAATGTTTCGGGTGTTTCTATTTCTAATGTTTTCCATTCTAAATTTCCGCTGCCGTTTGTGCTAAGCACTTGCTGGCTTGCTCCGTAATTAAAAGATGTTAAATTTCCTGTTTCGTTGGTAATAACAAGTTTGTTTGCATCAAGCGAATTTATTTGAGAATATGCAGAGTTCCAGTTAGTGGTGTCTGTTTCGGTAATTTCACTTGCCAAGTGATTGTAAAATTCGGGGTCTGATTCAGTGTATGAAGTAAGGTATCCAAAAGTAGAATGGTCTTGCCAAGAATATGCTTCGTTCCAATTTGTGGTATCTGTTTGGGTAATTTCACTTGCCAAATGGTTTGTGAAAATGGGATCTGTTTCGGTGTATGATGTAAGGTATCCAAAAGTAGAATGGTCTTGCCAAGAATATGCTTCGTTCCAATTTGTGGTATCTGTTTGGGTAATTTCACTTGCCAAATGGTTTGTGAAAATGGGATCTGTTTCGGTGTATGATGTAAGGTATCCAAAAGTAGAATGGTCTTGCCAAGAATATGCTTCACTCCAATTAGTAGTGTCTGTTTCTGTTATACCACCAGCAGGCGAATTGTTAAAAGCTGTAACAGTAAGGTAATTATTAAGTTGTGAAGATTCTACAATATTATACCAAGTTCCATTATCATAATAAGAAAAAGCGTTTTCGGTTACATTATATATAAGGAGTCCTTCGGCTGGTGAACTTA